>CAZRWL010000010.1:0-38609 GCA_964603935.1 uncultured Gammaproteobacteria bacterium
TATATAACGATTAATCATAATGAACAGCAAGAACCTTTTGAAATATTCATGACAATCGGAAAAGTTGGATCCGATGTTGCTGCCATGGCAGACGCATTGGGCAGGATGATTTCTTTGAATCTTCGCTTAACCGATGGATTATCTCCGCGGGAAAGAATAAAGCAAGTTGTCGCGCAGCTAATTGGAATTGGGGGAGCAAGAAGCATTGGTTTTGGAAAAGACAGAGTTAGATCGCTTCCGGATGCAATAGCGAAAGTATTATCAATGCATTATGGTTTTGCTCTAAACGGAAAAGTCGAAGATAAGCCATTAGTAAATGGACATTCCAATGGGCATGCTGTTTCTAAAGCTGCAGAGTCTCAGCCCGAAGTAATTTCTATGCAGCAATTGGCAATAGACGGAGGAGCTTCCGCTGCATTGGACACATCAACAAGCCTTTATGATTTGTGTCCTGAGTGCGGGGGCGGATCGCTGGCTTATGAAGAAGGATGTAAGAAATGTTATGCCTGCGGGTATAGTGAATGTTAACTTACACGCTGTCATGCTGAACTGCGCCACCTCCGCTGAGGAAAGTCCTCTTGGAGGATTTCAGCATCTCATTCCTGAATATCTAGATCCTGAAATAAATTCAGGATGACATTAATAAGAAGTATATATTGGTAATCACGGTGAAAACCCGTGGCACTGCCGGTACTGTCCTCCTACGCGTAAAAGCTACGGAGGATCCCTCGAAGCCTTGGCGAAGTGGGATAAAGCCAGAAAACAATATATACTTTCGATTCCTCGAGCAAGGATTGTTTATGCGTCCTTCTCGGGAGAGAAGGATTTTTTTATGCCGATTTATACACGGACAGGAGACAAAGGAAAGACATCTTTGTTTAACAAGCAAAGAGTGTCAAAGGCTGATGTCAGAGTGGAAGCTTATGGGACGATTGATGAATTAAACTCCGCTCTGGGCATTGTTCTTGCGGAAGTTCAAAGTTCAAAGTTCAAAGTTCAAAGTTACAGCTTAAAACTTAAAACTGAGTTGATAAAAATTCAAAATGACCTTTTGGATATTGGTTCTGCGTTGGCTAATCCGCAAGGCGAGGCCTTGGGGAGTTTAGCTAAGAGGGTAAAAGAGTTTGAGGATTCTATTGATGAAATGACAGAGCAAATGCCTCCTTTGAAAAATTTTATTCTTCCC
Source organism: uncultured Gammaproteobacteria bacterium (assembly GCA_964603935.1). Taxonomy (GTDB): domain Bacteria; phylum Patescibacteriota; class Microgenomatia; order Levybacterales; family UBA12049; genus GWB1-37-8. The sequence continues at coordinate 1,187 of CAZRWL010000010.1, forward strand.
GGAGGAGGAAGAACAGGGTCTTTATTGCATTTAGCACGAGCGATTTCAAGAAGAGCGGAAAGAAGAATTGTAGCGCTTAACAATAAAGAAAGAGTTGATAATAATATTATTATTTATCTCAACAGACTTTCGGATTTGCTTTTTACCATGTCCCGCTTTGCAAATTTTAAAGAAAAGAGAAAGGAAACAATTTGGAGGAAGCAAACGTGAGAGCAGAACTTCTTCAATACAATGTAGCTTATGACCGAGGAGAAAAAGACGTTCAGTTCATTGCAAAACAGCTAGAGACTCATCTCAGAGAACGTTTTAATGTTCTAGTTTCAACAGTTGAATATGGGATAATTGATGGACATCTGGTCAGGCAGGGAGCAGAAGAGCCGTTTATCGATTCTGTCAAAAGAGGGAGAGATGTAATCCAGAGGCTTAGTCCTAATCCGGTTGATGTTGATCGGGAAAATGCCGAAGTAGTTGGATTTGAAAAAATAGATGCTTTTTTATCCGATCCGACAACTCCTTTGAATAGTAAAATGCTGTCAATTTCTCCGAAAGGAGAAGATGGATCAAAATACCAGCACAATTTTTATGATATTTTTACCCTCAAGGAAATTCAGGGGAAAAGATATGTTGAATTATCCAGATATAGTTCTGGCTTGGGTCGCAGGGATTATGCCAAACGTCTTGGTTTTGATATTAATAACCCTCCGGAAGCAGCAGAATTTTTGACTAATCCAATTGTCATAACCGATATTTCTATAAGTTCGGAACAAATCCATCAAGCTTTGCATATAGACCACGCCTATATGGAGCCTTCGGATTTTGACGACGTCTGGACGTCTCCCCTTGTCCAGGCTTTTGTCCAGAGATACGAGCTAAATCGGGATGCCCGTTCTTTCAATGCAATTCTTAACGCTGCCGATGAAATTTGGGAGAACAAAATTAAAAGAGAAAAAGGACAAGCGTTTAAAGATTATTCAACCCACGATCTCTCTTACGGAGAGGTAAGATATCTCGAAGAAAAAGAAGTGCGTCAGGCAGGCGGACAATGTCCCGGGAAATCAGGAGCGGATATTAGCAATTCTCCATTCTCAGTTTCTGAGTTTGCAAATCTCGAACATGATAAGTATGGAGAAAGAACTTTTGAGTGTCCGAATTGCGGCAAGACTAATGTAAGACCAAAAGACGAACTTATAAAAAATTGTCAGCACTGCGGAAGTAACGAAGTTTCCTGCTAGCCATTTAACTAAAACACGCGGCCGCGTTAAATAGTTAAATATTTTTTAGGCGTAAGTTCTGTGACGCAAATCCTTATGGTAGAATATTATTGTGAAAAAACTGATTTTGATTGACGGTAATGCCATTTTGCATCGGGCGTTTCATGCTTTGCCTCCTCTGACGAGTAAAAATGGGGATATTGTTAATGCTGTTTATGGCTTTTTCTCAATGTTTCTGAAAATCATGGAGGATCAAAAGCCTGATTTTATCATTGTCTGTTTTGACAAAAAAGCGCCTACTTTTAGAAAAGAATTATTCGTCGGTTATCAGGCGAAACGCCCCAAGATGTCGGATGATTTGGTTCCGCAAGTTAAATTTGTCCACGAAGTTCTGGAAAAAGCAAAAGTTGAGATATTTGAAGTAAACGGATATGAGGCAGATGATTTGATTGGAACAATTGCGGCGCAAGCTGTAGGCGGTAGAGGGTTGAAAGTAGATGGTAGTAATTTGAAGATAGAAAATAGAAAATCGATCGACCCTCTAACTTCTACCGTCAAAAATCAATCTTCTACAATCAATCATCTATCGTCCAGCGTGGAAGTATTTATAGTTTCTGGAGATAGAGATCTTTTGCAGCTCGTAAACCATCGTGTGAAGATGATTGCGCCGGTTACAGGATTGACCAACATGATTATTTTTGATGAGGCTTCGGTTGAGCAAAAATACGGGATCAAACCAACACAAATGGTTGATTACAAGGCTTTGGTTGGGGATGCGTCGGATAATTATCCGGGAGTTGCCGGAATTGGGCCTAAAACTGCTGCAACTCTTATTAATGAATACGGAAGTTTAGAGAAAATTTACAAAAATCTGGAGAAAATAAAATCCAAAAATCCAAACCTGGCTTTAAAATTAGCAGAAGGAGCGGAATCTGCAGGCTTGGCGCAAAAGCTGGCAGGGATTGTCCTGGACGCGCCAATCACGCTGGACATAAAAAAAGCAGGAATAGAAAAATTTGATCAAGAAGGTTTAAAAAAAGAATTTGAACGGTTCGGTTTTAAGAGCCTGCTCGCCCGATTGAGCGGGGAAGTTGCTAAAAAAGCAAAATCTGCTGAACCTGAAAAAAAACCTGATCAACTGAGCTTAATTGAATAAAGAATATAGAAATATGAATCTTAATTCTTTTATTCTTTATTCTGATTCTATGTTCTATATACTAAATTCTAAATTCAATTTATGAGGGTTGCGATTGTTCATGATTATATCAAGGAATATGGGGGAGCGGAGCGGGTGTTGGAGGCTTTGTGCGAAATCTTTCCTGATGCGCCGATTTATACCGCATTTTACAAAGAAGGATCAGAAGCTTACAAGCGATTTAAGCAGAAAAAGATTATTCCGTCTTGGGCGCAAAAGATTCCGTTTTTTGCGGACAAGCTCCACAGTCCTTTGCGATTTTTAGCGCCATTAATTTGGGGGAGTTTTGATTTTTCCCAATACGATCTTATAATTTCATCAGCCAGTTGGTATGTGACGAAGGGATTTGGTTCTGCAAAGCAGAATAAGAAAAGACCAATTGAGATTTGTTATTGCCATACGCCTCCGAGGTGGCTTTACGGCTATACAACATCTGTTAATTTTCAAAAATACCCGCTTGTTAAAGCTTACGCAGCAATTATCGGGCATTTTATGAGGCTTTATGATTTTAAACAAGCTCAAAAAGTAGATTATTTTATCGCCAACTCTCAGGAGGTTGCCGAAAGAATCAAAAAATTATACAGAAGGGATTCAACGGTAATTTACCCGCCAGCGGAGCTAGACGGTAGAAAATGGAGAATAGAGGATAGGGCTTTGAAGATGGAAAATAGAGAATCGATCAATCGTCTAGCTTCTACCATCAAAAATCCACTTTCAATAGTCGATCGTCTATCGTCAAATAGTTATTACTTCATAGTTTCCAGACTTGTTGGAGCAAAAGGTTTGGAATTAGCAATTGAGGCAGCTAAAAAAATGGGAATAAAGCTTAAGATTGCAGGTACTTCTGCGGGTTACTACGCTGGATACAAAAATTACTCAAATGACAATAAGAATATTCAATTCTTAGGACATGTCTCTGATGCAGAGTTAGGAGATTTATATCGTGGAGCAAGAGCATTTTTAGCCCTATCGAAGGATGAGGATTTTGGCATAACTCCGGTTGAAGCAATGAGCGTTGGCACACCGGTTATCGCCTACAACGGGGGAGGATACAAGGAAAGTATTATTAATGGCAAAACAGGGCTGTTGTTTGACGATTATTCCATTAGTGGATTAATAAAAGCAATAAAACAATTTAACAACTTAACAATTAATCCGAAGGATTGCATAGATACAGCGCAAAAATTCGGCAAAGAAAGGTTTAAAACAGAAATAAAGGATTTTGTAGAAAGCCATGTAAAGTGATTAGGAAATTGCTGCAAAAACAAAAAAACATTGTTTGGCTGATGGGATTTGCCACTTTTCTCTTTGGTTTTGGCGCGCCGGCAGTCCTTAATCTAATTTTATTCGCAATTAAATCTCCTCTGGTTTTAAATTTCCGCTCCTCTTTAAATTTTGTTTCGGCAATTTTGGGTGACGGCATAATACTTCCCGTTACGAATATGCTTATTACGGTTTTTATCTTTAGTAATTGTAAGCTCATAAATAGATTGATCTTGATTGCGGCATTAATTTCTGGTTTGGGCATTACATTTTATTTTCATATTACTCAGGCCTTTGCGGGATTGGTAAATTGGGCAATGCCGCAACCCTGGCAGTGGAATTTTTTGGGAATTTGGCATGCATTATACATGTTCTCTGTAACCAGCCTTATTTCTTTTTATTTTCTGCTGCTTATTAAAAAAGTAAGCAAAGAAAGAATTTTCCCAAAACAAGCAATATTTATCATTCTTGGTTTGATTTTATTCATTATTCTCCTAAAACTCGATTATGCCAACTTTAACTTGCTAAGGTAAGATTAAGATGACTTAGGCTTGATTTTTGGAGCTAATCTTGATAAGATCAGTTTTCTTTTATGAAAGAATTTCCGCCGGTTCAACTACTGGAAACATATCGGGGAAGAGCGCGAATCGACCCCCATATTCATTTGGAAGGTCCTTTAAAAGGCGCATCCGAAGTCATAGAATATTTAGACCGTCATGGTGTTGATGTAGGGTTTTTAATTGCCAGTCCTTTAAGAGAAGGCAAAGGATCGCTTAAAGAAAATATGCCTTCGGCGCAAAAATGGTATCTTGGCGGATTAGGAAACACATTTTTTGGGCATTTTGTAAGCGATACGGTAATGCGTCCGCTTATTAAAGGGATGATTACTCAAAGTCCTGACAACGGTCGTGTTATTGCCGTTTCGAGAGAGCATCCGGATCGGTTAATGGCTTGGCTATTTGCAAATCCTAAAGAGGGAATAAATAAAACTTTAGATGAAATGAAAGCTGTTGTGGATAGCAAAAGCGTTAATGTTGCCGGATTTAAACTGCATTTTTGGGTTTATCCGGCAGATATAGCTGATCCACAGGTAATGCAGATTGCTGATCTTGCTCAGGAAAAAAAGCTGCCGATTCTTGTGGATGTTGGCGTAAATAGAGAAAATATGAAAAGATTTAATGAATTCGCGAGTAGGCATCCGGAAGTCCCTATTATAGCAGCGCATCTTGGGAGTTTTTTGCCGGAGGTTATTGCGTCCGCGCAAAAAAATCCCAATGTTTTTCTTGACATGTCGGGTTATCCCGTAACAGGGAGAAATTTAAGGAAAGTCTTAACCAAGCTCTCTGCGGATAAAGTGATTTTTGGCTCCGATTCTCCCGGAGGGTTGGGGGGAAGTATTGTAAGCCAACTCAAGGCATTGCATGGGGCTCACTTGACTATGCAGGAAGAAGATTTGATTTTGACCGGAAATATTAAGGGCATTGTCCCAAAAATTGCGGAACTTCTCAAAAACAGAAATTCTTAACGGACTCTGCTATAATTTTCTTATGGACGATCAATTTCCAGGAGAGGAAAATTCTATAAAGAAAGTTGATCATGTTTTCTCCGAAGGCGGGCCGGGGGGGGAAGAAGCTGCGAATTTCAGGGCGCCCCGGCAGGAAAATCCCGGAGGATCTTCAGGAGAATCTCCGCAACAGCCTGAAACTGAAAAACCTACTCCAACAGAAGCTTCAAAAGGATTTCTAGGAAAATGGGGAGATGCAATAAGAAATTTTTACGATCAAATTCCATTGCAAGGGCAAATAGCATCTGTTTTTGCATCCGCAATCGGACTTGGGGGCGCATTATTTGCAGGTGGCAAGGAGGGTCTTCCTGGCATAATTAGTGATATTGCTGAAGGGAATTATCCACGAGCCGCAGCTAGAGGCATAACCACTGGACTTTTGGCAGTAAATGCATTGCAAAGCGTGAATGCTGTGGCTAGGGGTTTTGGGGGGTATAAATAAATAATTCATGAATGATTCAAGAGCAATATTACTTAGAATACTTGAAATAATAGGTTATTCGGAAGATAAAGAAAAGTTCGCAACTGAATTTCTTCAGAATGTCAGCCTACAGGCATTATTGAATTTATTTAACACCCTATCTCAAGACAAAAAAGACCAGCTTCAGCAAAAAATGCAAAGCATAGGAAATGACGCGGTAAAAATGCAGGAAGAGCTAAAGACTTATTTTACGCAAGAACAATTAGAACAGGCAATTGAAAATTCAGCTAAAAACGCGGTAACGGAATACATAAAAACCATAGAACCGACTCTTTCCGATTCTCAAAAACAGAATTTAGCAAATTATTTTAACGAAATCACCCAAACCCCTTCTCGCGCCGGAGTTACAGAATAACCGCTTGACATATATTACGAAAGTATAATAATTGTATTATTATGAGAACAGTACTTCAGGTTCCATTGAGTATTGAATTGCGGAAAGAAGCAGAAAAGCAGGCCTTAGCGCAGGGTTTTTCCTCGCTTCAGGAAGCGGTAAGAGTATTCTTGGAACAGCTGGCATTAGGAAGAGTTAAGCTTACATTAGAAGACAAGGTTTAAACCCTACTACCGACGTATTCATCGCGATAGCTATGAATTATCTTTATAGCGATTTGACAGAAAAAATAATTGGAGCAGCAATCGATGTTCATAAACAGCTTGGTCCAGGATACCCAGAGAAAATTTATCAGAGAGCGCTAGCAGAAGAATTTAGGAAGCAAAAAATTTTATTTAATAGAGAAGAAAAATTTAGAGTGTTCTATGATGATAAAGATGTAGGATACGAGATAATAGATTTTTGTGCTTATGATAAGATCGCGGTAGAACTTAAAGCAGTGCGGGAGATTATGGATCTTCATGCAAAACAGGTGATCAGTTACTTGAAGGGAAGAAGATTAAGATTAGGATTAATATTGAATTTTGGGAAAAGTAAGCTAGAGATAAAAAGAGTTATTTTATGAAAGGAGGCTTGCAATCGCAGAGAGCACTGAAATGTCCACAGAAACACAGAAATAGTTCAGTGATTCAGTGGAATTCTCTGCGATTTCAGTGTTTTTAAGTGCCGGAACTTCCAGAAGTGGAAACTATACGATTGGGATTGCAGAAATATCTTGTCGGGAAGAGGATTGAGGATGTTGAAATCAGAATTCCCAAGATGTTCGTTGGGTCTGCAGAGAAAATTATTGGGGCGAAAATTATTGGCTTAAAAAGGATTGGCAAAGGGTTGATTGTAGAATTGGATAACGACTTTGTTCTGGCAGTTCATTTGAAAATGACCGGTCAGCTTATTTATTCTGATAATAAGACTAAAGATCTGCCCCTGTCTCCAAAAATCGGAGGAGAAAAATTGCCTTCAAAATACTCTCATGCCATCTTTACTCTAAATAAAGGAGCTTTTCTTTATTACAACGACTTGCGGCAGTTTGGGTGGATTAAGGTTGTTAAAAAAGACGAGTTAATGCAGATTCCATTTTTCCGAGAAATGGGGCCGGAACCCCCCGTCGTCCCGCTGAGCGGGACTATGGGGGGTAAGGCCCCTCTTAATCTTAATAAATTTAGTGAAATCGTTAGTCAAAGCAATCTTGCTATTAAAGTTTTGCTCATGGATCAAAAGAAGATTGGGGGAATCGGGAATATCTATGCCAATGATAGTCTGTTTGACGCGCGAATTGATCCTAGAAAAAAGGCCAAGAAATTAAGTAATGAAGAAATTAAGAAATTATACAACTCGCTTTTAAAAGTTCTGAGAAAAGGTTTAGGATACGGCGGTTCTTCGGATGAAAATTTTGTCAATGCTTTAGGGCAGGAGGGAAATTACCAAAATCACACTTTGGTTTATGGCAGAGAAAAAGAGCCATGCATTGTTTGCAAAACCCCGATTGAGAAAATAAAACTTGCAAGCCGCGGCACCTACTTTTGCCCCAAGTGCCAAAAGTAACTGTCATTGTTTTTTTAAGCCCGATGTGTTACCATTGAAAATTAGAAATTGATATACATTCGGCAAGCTCAGTATAAATTTTAAGTAAAAATTTATGGGGAGTAGCTATACAGACAAAATAGTTATCTCGGTCGGAGGATCATTAATTGTCCCCAATGGAGGGATTGATACAAAATTTCTCATTAAATTCAATAAATTTATAAGAGGGAAACTGGCGGAAAATAAGAAACGCCAGTTTTTTTTGATTGTAGGAGGAGGATCAACTACCAGACATTATCAAAATGCGGCAAGGGGAGTAATAGGGGATAAGCTTACGCATGATGATTTGGATTGGTTGGGTATTCACGCAACAAGACTTAATGCTCATTTAATCAGGACAATTTTTAGAGATGTTGCTCACAACTATATTCTCAAGCACTACGAAATTATCAGAAAAGTTGATGAGTCGGTTGTTGTCGGATCGGGTTGGAAACCAGGCTGGTCTACGGACTTTTGCGCAATAATGGCCTGTCAGGATTACGATGTGAAGACAGTTATCAATTTAAGTAATATAGATCAAGTTTATGACAAAGATCCTCGTAAGTTTAATAACGCTAAGCCAATTGGTAAAATTTCCTGGAAGGAGTTAAGGCGATTAGTTGGTAATAAATGGACTCCCGGAATGCATGTTCCTTTTGATCCTATTGCTGCAAAAAAAGCACAAGAGTTAGGTGTAAAAGTGGTTGTTGTAAACGGAAATAGCTTTGAAAATCTGGAAAAATATTTCCAGGGAGAAAAATTTGTCGGCACAGTGATAGGATAAATCCCGCTGTCATGTTGAACTCGGTTCAGCATCTCGTCTAATCGTAAAGAATTCCCCGCGGGGGAAGATCCTGAAATAAATTCAGGATGACAAAAGAATAATGATTTTAGAAAGCGTATTTCTTCAAAATTTCCGCAGCTACGGGAAAAAAGAATTCAAATTTAGCGAAAAGACCACTCTTATCATTGGTCCGAATACAGCAGGCAAAAGCAATCTGATTGAAGCAATTTACTTTTTAGCGAAAGGCGGAAGTTTCAGAATAGAGCAAGACGAACAATTAATCAAATTCACAGAAGATATCGCCAGAATTAAAGGTAAAGTTTCGGACAAGGATTTGGAAGTTGTTATTGCTCAGGGCGGGGTGGGGGGGAAGACCAGGCCGTTTAAAAAGTTTTTGGTAAACGGGGTATCGAAAAGAAAAGCAGATTTTGTGGGGAATTTCTTCGCAGTGCTTTTCGCGCCCAACGATCTGGAAATTATCATCGGCTCTCCTTCGAAAAGACGCGATTTTATAGATAATATTTTGGTTCAGGCGGATCGGGACTATCGTTTGGCCTTAACCTTTTACGAAAAAGGCTTAAGAATCAGAAACGCGCTTTTACACAAAGCTAAAGAAACAGGGACAAGACCGGAAAAGGAATTTGAATATTGGGATAGTCTTTTGATAGTCCAGGGACAGAAAATTACTAAAAAAAGAGAGGGTTTTATTCAATATTTGAATGATTCCAAAAAAGAAATTTTAAATTTTCAAATATTTTATGATAAAAGCACTATTTCCAGAGACAGACTTTTGCAATATAAAGATGCGGAAGTGGGTTCCGGCGTTACATTAGTCGGACCTCACAGGGATGACTTCATTTTAAGCTTAAAGGGAAATGATGTTAAGTTTTTTGGCTCACGCGGTCAGCAAAGATTAGCAGTATTGCAATTAAAACTTTTAGAATTAAACTTTATTGAGCAAGCAACTCGGAACAAGCCAACTCTTCTTCTGGATGATATATTCTCAGAGCTGGACGCAGGGCATATCAATTTGGTTTTGGATATGATTGGGGCTCAGCAAGCGATCATGACTACCACTCACGAAGAATTCATCCCAAAAAGATTATTGAAAGAGGTAAGCGTGATAGAATTGGGAGGGTAATATTTTGAGCAGTGGCAAATAGAAGAGCGTAAAGATTTTCGTTATACAAATTAATACTAAATTGCCTATTGACACTATCCAATTTAACGACTTCACACTTAAATTCCCGACCGTAAGGTCGTGGGTTTTTCATAATGACTGATGGAATGGTTCGTTAAACAACGCAATAAAAGTTTGATATTTAGCCTATGGTTGTGATATAAGCTAGTCTTATGGCAGCGGAATTAGAAAAATTAGCGCAAAGAGTACAGGGAGATCATCCTGAATTTGCGGCGGATATTAGAAGTCTTATTCCCAGAGCAAGAAAATTAAGAGTTCCAGACAATTTTCTTGATGAGAAAAAGCCACATATAAAAATCCCAGAAACTCAATTAGATTTACGACAAAGAACTTACGAGTTATTATCTAAAGTCAGAAAACCTAGCGTTGAAGAGGGGGAATCGCTGACGAAAAGAGGATTTATTTTCCTACCTATTGAAGCTAAAACATTGGCGCAAGTTGTTGGCGAGAACCCTGATCATTTTTGGCCAGATGAGTTGCGATATATTAATGGTTTACCTCATTTGGATCTTCGAACATACGTTCCTAAAGTAATGGAAGTAGCCTTTAATCCAAGACGATTATATATACAGGATAGTTTTAATCAATCTCAAGCAAAACAGTTGAGAATGACAGAAGAATATTCCCAAACTAATTTAGAAAAAGATTTGCCGGGCGCTAAGGCGTTGATGTTGCCCGCTACAGTTGAAGCTCAAGCGGATATTGCATATTTCAAAATGACAAAAGGTGAACCGCTTTTTAAAGACCGTTTTGCACGCGCCTTAGATCAGACGTCTAGTTTCCGCGTTGCCACTATTGGTCGTGGTCATTCTGGCAATCGGCTCTGTATCGATGGCTGGGATGCTGATAATGGACTTGGCAATATTGGAGCTCTGCTTGCGGTAGTGTTTCTTCAGAAATAGGATTTTGATTCGCCAGCTGGCGAATTGGTTCTTCGATTTTTCCTCACTAACAGTTTTAAGATAACCCGGGAGCTGAAAAATATGGTTTGGATATAGTACAATAGGGAAAATGAAAAGCAATTTTGACCCAACCGATTTGAAAAAACTTTACATCCCGCCAGCGAATTCCCATAAAGGGCAGAATGGGAAGCTCTTTGTAATTGCCGGATCCCGGTTGTTTCACGCGCCGCCAATCTGGGTTTTGAAAATTGCTTCCCGAATTGTGGATATGGTTTTTTATTCCTCAACTTCTGAAAATAACGAAATAGCTAAAAAAGCAAAAGCAGAATTCAGGGACGGAATTGTGGTGCCCAGAAACAAAATCGACGATTATATTAATGAAGCGGATTGCGTCCTGATCGGCCCGGGGCTTCCCAGAAAAGAAGGAGAGGAAGAAGGGGACGATGACACAAAGGAATTAACGGAGAGCTTGTTAAGGAAATATCCGGAGAAAAAATGGGTGATTGACGGAGGAAGCTTGCAGGTAATTAACCCATCTCTAATATCTCACAACGCCATACTCACACCGCATCATAAAGAGTTCGAAAAGATGTTTAATTTCAAATTTCAAATTTCAAATTTCAAATCAATTTCCAATGAGCAAATTTCAAAAATGGCTAAAAAGTATAATTGCACGATTGTTCTGAAGGGGGAGACAGACATTGTTTGCTCGCCAAATAAATGTGTCAGGATTGCTGGCGGAAATGCGGGGATGACCAAAGGCGGAACAGGAGATATCCTGGCAGGTTTAACAGCAGCTTTGTATTGCAAAAATGACGCATTTTTATCAGCTGCAGCAGCAAGCTATATCAACAAAAAAGCAGGAGAAAGCTTGTTCAAACGCGTTGGCTATTACTTCAATTCCTCCGACCTGGCTGACGAAATTCCGAAGGTGATGAAAAAATTAATTATTAGTTAGGCGGATTTTGAAGATGGGGATGTTTGAGCGGAGGCTCTATTAAGGCTGAATTCATTCTTGACTTTCGTATGCCAAACGCTGTGTTCTTTTGCAAGTCCTAAAAGGACAAGAGCAGCTCCTCCAAGATCAAAAAGAAAACCTCTATACCAGCCAGGTTGATTGCGTAAAGCTTCTTTTTTAGAGATAAGTTCTTGGTTTTGTGATAGGAGTTTTACATCATCCTGAGCCGGTTGCAGGTTTTTGATTTCCTTAAAATCCACAATGGTTTCTCCTTTTCCTAATTCCTCGTATACTTTTTTGATTACTGCAGTGTTAAAATTACTCACTTTTTCCGATATCTTCTTTAATTCTTCTTCCGAGGGTAAGCTTGGATAGCTTAACACCAATTCTTTTTCTTGCCTATCGAACCTATGACTATCTTGAACAGAGACTGCTGTTCCCCCAACCATTCCCAACAATCCTCCAGCCACCAATATTGCTGATTCTGCATAACCCAATCCTATGCGGTGTTTTTTTGCAGTTTCTGCTATGTTGTGGGGAATTCTTCCTGCCTCAATTTTCATTATCCGTATATTACCGATTAATTTTTCTTTTGTCAAATTTTTTCGTTTTAGAATTTAGGCCTTGTGTTTATTTTTGTCCCTGGAGTTTTTGGAGGAGTTTTGAAAGCTGGAAGGTTATAAAAACTGCAAGAAAGGTAATGACAACAGCATAAATCAAAAGCGACCAGATACCGCTTCCGGAAGGCAAGAATTTCTTGACATAGCTGTTGACGAATTCCTGTATAACGCTGTTCCATGCCAAAGCTGCGACAAGCCCGAATCCGCTTGTTGCAAGAGTCAACATCTGTTTTAGAATTTCGGTGTGCAATCTTTTTTGAGCTTGAGTTTCTTTTTTATTGTTTGCCATAACTGGTATAATACAGTAATAATTTTCAATTTTCAATTTGAAATTTTAAATCAATTTTTAATAATTTAATTTTTAAACATTTGAATTTGAATAAAAATTAAAAAAATTTCAAATTAAAAATTATCCTATGTATCAACCCAAGTTTACCATTTCCAACAAAATCCTCAAAAACATCGGCATAATTGAAGCTGCGAAGGAAGTTATAGATCACGCGCCGCTTTTGCCATATTACGAAAAGCAATTTAGGGATAATGCTCTTGTTCGTACTGTTCATTACGGAACGCATCTTGAGGGAAATGAATTAAATCTTTCCCAAACTGAAAAAGTGATGCTGGGGCAGGAGGTGGCGGGGAGGGATAGGGATATTCAGGAAGTGATTAATTATAGGAAGGCGATGGAGTTTATTGCGGAATTAAGAATTAAGAATGCCCGCCCGCCAGCGACTTCGTCCATTAAGTCGCAAACTACTCAAGCGGATGTCGCAGGCGAAGTCGGGCGGGAAGAATTAAGAATTACGGAGGAGATGGTTAGAAAATTACATAAAATAACAGTTAATAAGATTTTGGTGGAGGAAAAGAGCGGGAAATATAGGGCAACGCAAGTAGTAATTAAGAATAATCAGACAGGAGAAGTGTCATTTCGTCCGCCGGAGGCTTCGAAAATCTCAGCCCAAACTCAAGATTTATTGGTATTTATTTCTGCAAAGCAGAATCAAGATGTTCATCCTATTTTGAAATCAGGAATTGTTCACTACGAATTAGTCCGGATTCATCCCTTTGTTGACGGCAACGGCCGGGTTGCGAGAGCTTTGTCAACTTTAATTCTCTTCCAGGAAGGTTATGATATAAGGAAATTCTTTTCGTTAGAAGAATATTTTGATAAAAACGCCCAGGAGTATTACTCCGCTTTGCAAAGTGTTGAGAAGAATAGCGGAGATTTAACAGTGTGGCTGGAATATTTTACCCAAGGTCTGGCAATTGAACTTTCCAAAATTAAAGAAAAGGTTGAAAAGATATCTGTTGACGGGAAATTAAGGCAAAAATTAGGAGGAAAACCGCTTTTATTAACCGATCGCCAGCTTAAGATAATCGAATATATTCAGGAAACAGGGTATTTGCAAAACCAGGCTTTTGAAGAATTATTTCCCATGGTTTCCGAAGACACAATACTTAACGAACTTAAAAGTTTGTTAACGAATAAAATTATCAAAAAACAAGGCGTTACCAAAGGCGCGAAGTATGTAATGGGCTAAGGTTGAGGGGTTGACAGTGAGGATTCTGCGGGAAGAAATGACATATTCGTATTGCCTTGAGAGTCCGTAACGAGTTTTATCCGGCATCCATTTTTTGGAAGATTATCCAAATCTTTCTGCATAGATTCCCCGTTCTCATTTATTATTCGGGCATATTCTACTACTTGTCGATCTGGAGACCTTTTTGCATAAAGTTCGGAAAATCCATTAGTCATGGTAAGTGGAGTTCCAAGAGTGTGGCGCAAACCGCTGATAACTGCTGTTGATAATGCTGTATTTATAACGGTTTCTCCCGCAGCAGAATTGCTGTTTTTTTCTTGTTGTTGATCCGGTTCAATTTCAAGAATAAATCCGCCTTGATGTTCTATGGCTTTTACTTTTTTTGCCATCGCGAGATTTTGTAAAATCTTTTGAATGGCGTCTAAGTTTGATCTCACACGTTCAGCCCAATCTGGATTTTGCTCTAGACATGCTTTTTGCAATAAATCAGCGTTAGTTAGCATAGGAGGTAAATTGGAAGAGAATTGTTGTTCTAAGGCTCTGCCAAGGGCTCTTGCTTGTTCTCTTGGAATCTCAATTCCGTTTAGTTTTTGTTGTTGTTCTATCACAGTAGAATCTGCCATATATTTACAGTAACATAGTTTTTGGTGTGATACAATAAGATTATGGAAAAGCCACAGGAACAGCCAAGAAGTCCGGAGCAGAAAAAAAAATCCCTTAGGGTGATTTATATTGAGGATGAGGCTAGTTTTAGAGAATTGACAGAGAAAGAATTTAAAAAAAACCCAGATGTAAATATCACATCTTTTTCTTCGACAGAAGACGCGATGGATTACTTGATGAAATTGAAAGAGAGAAACCAAGCCCTGCCTGACGTGATTGTTTCGGACAATGATTTGGGGGCAGGCAGGAGAAAGGGAGGGGAGTTTGCGGTATTTCTCAAAAAGCAGGGGTTTAAGATTCCATTCGTGTTGTTTGCCGGCAGTTCTTCGATAATGGATACTCTTTTAAGCAACTCAAAAGAAGACCTTGAAGGGCAAGGTTTGATAGGAGCGGTAAATAAGAATAATATAACTAGTTTGGTAGAAGTTCTTAAAGGTGTAAAAAGTACATGATTTTTAGCGAACTTTGTAAATATTTTGAAAAATTGGAATCTACTTCTTCAAGACTTGCTTTGATAGATATTTTAGCGGATTTGCTTCAGCATTCTTCCAAAGACGAAATTGAAAAAATCGTTTATCTGACGCAGGGGAGAATTGCGCCATTTTTTGAGGCTACGGAAATCGGAATGGCGGAAAAACAAGTCGCAGGCGCGATTGCGGCAGGTTTTGGAATTGAACGTGAGGAAGTATTGAAACTTTATGCAAAGCTAGGAGATATGGGGAGCGTCGCTGAAAAGTTGGCGGGTCCTGTCAGAAGTTTCCCTCCAACCTTCGCTAAAGCTACGGCTGGCAAGCCCGCTGATTCTAGCGTTGCTTTGCCCCTCGAAGCTTCCAAGCGAAGTGGGGTCGGGAGCCCTTCCTCTTCTGCCACCCGCCATCCTATTTCCGTAGCAGAGGTGTTTGACGTTTTAACGAAAATTGCCAAGACCAGCGGAGAGGGGACGGTTGAAAAAAGGCAAACGTTGTTGTCGGATTTACTTACGAAAATGGATTCTTTGTCTGCGAAATTTTTGGTGCGGATTCCTCTGGGAAATCTGCGTTTGGGAATTGGCGACCCAACAATTTTGGATGGTTTGGCTTTAGCAAAATTAGGGGACAAGAATAAAAGGAAATTGCTGGAAGGCGCATACAACAGGACTTCAGATTTGGGTTTGATAGCCAAAACATTGTGGTTTGAGGGTTTGCCAGCTGTTGAGAAATTAAAAGTAATGGTTGGAAAGCCCATCAGAAGCGAGCTTTGCGAAAGGCTGCCTAACCCGCAAAAAGTCATTGAGAAAATGAAAGCGGTTGATGCTCAGATGAAATACGATGGGTTTCGCTGCGTTACGGGATATACGCCTGTGTATATAAAAGATAAGGGCATAACTACAATAAGAGATATAAAAATTGGAGACTTAGTTCTTACGAAAACAGGTGCGTTTAAAAAAGTATTAGCGAAAAAGAAAAGAACTATACGTAAGGGGGAAAAATTATTTAGATTTCAAACATATTTAGGCGAAGAGGTCAAAATTTCCGAGGGACATCCGCTTCTCTGTTTTGTTAATAATAATGAGGCATGGAGAAGTATTGAAGAAATTAAGTCAGGAGATGAGGTTGTTTTTCCATTACCAAAGTTTTACCCCAACAATCTTTCTGCTCCTGAAAAGCTAGAGCTTCAAACAACATCAGGGTACAAAAAAACATTTCAATTAGACGAAAACTTCTATCGATTTTTGGGATTTTGGATAGGCGATGGATTTACTAATGATTTTCATAATACAGAAAGAGTTGGAATAGTATTCAACGCAAAGACAGAGTTGCAATTAGCTGATGAATATGAAGAAATAATCAGAGAAAACTTACAAATAACTAATCTAACTAGATATAAACATAATGGTGGTTTAAGTCTTTATTGGAGAGACGAACCTTTAAAGCATTGGCTGTCGTCATACTTTAGGAGAGAATGGGCTGGAAAAATGCTGCCGGCATGGTTTTCTCATGTAGAAAAGGAGAAATTCCAAAAGTTTTTGCAAGGCTGGATAGAATCCGATGGATACACAGATAAATATGGAACAACGAGAATTACCACAAAAGAACGGGATTTGGCGGCATTTGCTCAGCTGATAGCATTGTCTTTGGGAATTATAATAGGATTACATTACGTAAGAATAAAAAATAAGACATACTATAATTTAATAGTTCCCAAAACTAACAATAAGGCAAGAATTGAGAAGGACAGGCTTATCGTAAAGGTATTAAGAAATATTCAAATAAAGAAAAGGGATCCGCGTATTCAGCTATATGATTTACAGATCGCAGATGACGAAAGTTTTTGCATACCGATGGCGACCTTGCATAATTGCCAGATACACAAAGACGGCGATAAAGTTTCTATGTTCTCAAGAAATTTGGAAAACATGACGCACATGTTTCCGGAATTAAGCAAAGCAGCCCTTCTTCAGGTAAAAGCCAAAACAGCGATTTTGGATACGGAAGCTTTAGCTTACAATCCGGATTCCGAAGAGTTTCTGCCTTTCCAGGAGACAACGAAAAGAAGAAGGAAGCACGGCATAGAAAATATGGCGGCAAAACTCCCCTTGAAGGCTTTTGTTTTTGATATTTTGTACAGAGACGGAGAATCTTTAATCGATATGCCTCTAAGGGAGAGATTAAAAATCCTTGCGGAAACAATCAGGGAAGATGGCGTCTTGATTGCTTCTCAAACTCAGGAAATTTCAGATCCTCAAAAACTTCAAATAATGCTTGATGATGCAATTTCCAAAGGACTTGAGGGGGTGGTGGTTAAAAAAATCGACTCGTTGTACGAAGCAGGAGGCAGAAATTTTAACTGGGTGAAGCTCAAAAGACATTCTTCGGGAGAATTGCAGGACACAATTGACTGTGTGATTTTGGGTTATATTTTTGGGAAAGGAAAAAGGACTGCTTTTGGCGCAGGAGCATTATTAGTTGGGATTTACGATGATAAAAAAGATGAATTTGTTACGGTTTCAAAAATAGGAACAGGATTAACAGACGAGGAGTGGCGGGAAATTCATAAAAGAGCGGATAAAATTAAAGTGGATCGCAAGCCGGCAAGAGTTAATTCCGCGATTACTCCTTCTGTTTGGATCAGACCGGAAATTGTAATTGAAGTTTTGGCTGATGAGATAACTGTTAGCCCGCTTCACACTGCCCATTACGCGCTTCGTTTTCCCCGCCTTGTTTCTTTCAGAGGCGCGGACAAAAAACCCGAGGACGCAACTTCAGTTAAAGAGCTAATAGAGATGTACCAACAGCAAGGCCACAATTAGCTTGCATAATTGTGGCAGGGGAAGAAATAGGCTTTCGGGAAAATTTATTTAGAAAAAGGATGGAGCGAAGAGTCCATCCCAAAATTTGACAAGATGTCTAGGTTCTGGATATAATATTTATATGGTAATGGATAGGTTGGAAGCTGCCCTAAATTTGCCAGAGAATAGCAGTCATAAAAAGCAGGCTATTATAAAAGCTGTAAAAACCATTTTGGAAAATGCTGAAATAGCGGATCCTGGAATGCCCGTTAAAGCGACACCTAGTACGCCAACCCCATCAATTTCACAAAAACCACCAGAAGAAAATGGATCCCCATCTCGTTATGATGTCCGCGTCTGGCATTAACGGGTCTTTTGAGGAAATAAAAAAAATTAAATCTTTTAACCCTCTGCCATCCTTTTCATCTAGATATTAACATTATGGTAGAATGATTGAATTGCGGGATCAGGGGAAGAAATAAGTATTGACAAAATGTAAGACAATGTATTACAATGAGTAAGTTAGGGAAATTTAAAATAGAGTGTTTAATGGTTGAGGAGGATCGTCCTTTTCATATATCAAAACATAAGTTAACGATAGAAGATGTTTTAGAAGTAATTTCAGGAGATTATGTATATATTAAAGCAAAACACGGCCGTTGGCAACTTATCGGCAGGACAAAAAAGCATCTTTTTCTTACAATTATTTTAGGGAAACGTCCAGAGAAAAATACATATGGATTGGTAACAGCGCGACCGGCAAGTAGAAAAGAGAGAAGTTTTTACAATGAGTTTACATTCCAATTAGAAGATGAGGATAATGAAAATGAAAGCAAACAAAATAAAAATTAAAAAAGTAAAAAAAGAAGCAGTTAGCCCAATTCCTCCATTTAAAACATTGGAAGAAGAGGCAAACTATTGGGATACACATTCCATAACTGATGATGTAAACGATGGAAGCTTAATTGGTTTTCATCAAGCAAATAAGAATCGGACATTAACTATCCGTTTCAGCGATAAGGTTTTACAATCATTACGCGAACAGGCTTTCAAATTGGGGATTGGACCAACGACTCTTGCCCGCATGTGGCTCATGGAAAAACTAAGTAACTCTTAAATTTTGCCTATTGCATAGATTTACATAGATTTGCTATAATTTGCATAGATTTACTTGCTTATCTATGCAAAACAAACTCATATCAATAGGAAAGACAGCAAAATTGCTTGGTGTCTCAATCGATACATTGAGAAGATGGGATACGGCAGGGCGTTTGCAGTCTACTCGCAGCGCTCCGCGCGGACATAGGTATTATCTCCAGTCAGATATAGAACAATATTTACAGGATGCGGATGTTGCAGCTTATAATTGGGCGGAAAATCTTCAAGCAATTGAACCTGAACGGGACGTTTACTGCCAAACGCGTGATGTTTTTCAAGGACGGCTCGAACAATTCCAATCAAAGCTAAGTCGTACCTTTCCAATTGGAATAGTCTCGCTTATTACTGCTGCTGCCGGGGAGATTGGCAATAATTCCTACGACCATAACTTAGGCAATTGGTCTGATATTCCAGGTATTTTTTTCTCATATTCTATGAGAAGCAGAAGAGTTGTGCTGGCGGATCGCGGTCAAGGTATTCTTACTACTCTCAAGCGAATACGCCCAGAGTTAGTCAATGCGCAGGAGGCATTAAAAGTAGCGTTTACGGAAACAATCTCCGGTCGGTTTCCGGAGGCGCGAGGAAATGGATTAAAGTTTGTTAAGTCAATTATTATCAGTAATCCATTTTCGCTCTATTTTCAAACGGGCGATGCTTGTTTGCATCTAAAACAACACGACAGAGATGTTGTGATACAGCAAGCAAAGACATCAATCAAAGGCTGTTTTGCTATAATAGGATTTGAGGATTTATCATGATCATTCAGCTTAAAAAATTTGGCATCACATTGGTATCGCGTCCTTCAGGGAAAGAAGCCTGGCTGGCGTTTCAACCGGTGTTAAACGAAATTTCCAAAGACGAAAAAATCATAGTTGATTTTGATGGCGTAGTTGTGTTGACTCCTTCATGGGCAGATGAATTTTTTACACCGCTTTATAAACGATTTAACGGTAAAGTAAAACTACACAATGCGGATAACCCTTC
This sequence comes from uncultured Gammaproteobacteria bacterium, assembly GCA_964603935.1. GTDB lineage: Bacteria > Patescibacteriota > Microgenomatia > Levybacterales > UBA12049 > GWB1-37-8. The sequence continues at coordinate 20,934 of CAZRWL010000010.1, forward strand.
TGTTGCTGCAACGCTGGCAATACTTGCTAAGCAATAAAAGATTTGGCATTTGGGCGTATAGCTGTGGAAGAATGTGTTAGAATAACCTCATGGAATTCGTTGTTGATTTGCACCTTCACTCTAAATACTCCCGGGCGGTGTCGCAAGCTATGGTTTTGCCGGAAATGGCGAAATGGGGAGCAAAAAAGGGAATTAATTTGCTAACAACCGGCGACTGGACCCATCCTTTGTGGTTAAGAAGTATAAAAGGAGAGTTGATTGAGGCGGGGGAAGGGGTTTATAAAGTCAAAACTCCCTCCTTCGCCAAGGCTTCGGCGGGCAGGCAAAATTCAAAAATTGAGGACGTTAGATTTATATTGACAACGGAGATTGCGAGTATTTATAAGCAGAATGATAAATTAAGGCGGATTCACAATTTGGTTTTTGCCCCAAGCATTGAAACAGCTGGGAAAATCAACAAAGCGCTTCTTGGCAGAGGGTGCAATTTGTCATCAGACGGACGCCCGATTATCGGACTTTCTTCAAAAAACCTTTTAGATTTGCTTTTAAATATAGATAAAAAGATTATTCTTATTCCATGTCATGTTTGGACGCCTCATTTTGGGCTTTATGGGTCAGCCAGCGGGTTTGATTCGATCAAAGAAAGTTTCGGAGAATTAAGCAATTATATTTATGGCATAGAAACGGGAATTTCATCTGATCCCTGGATGAATTGGCAGATTCCCGAGCTTAACAACCGCTCCATTTTGTCTTTTTCCGACGCGCATTCACTGCCCAAAATGGGAAGGGAAGCAACGGTGTTTAGTATTGAAAAGAATTTAGACACATTAAGTTATACAGATATTGGTAAGGCAATTGTTTCCCAAGCGAAGATGGAAGATGGAAAATGGAAGATGGAAAACTCTGCGCGGATTGCCTATACGATTGAGTTTTATCCTGAAGAGGGAAAATATCATTATACGGGGCACAGAAATTGCAAAGTGGTTAAAAACCCGCAGGAAATTGCCAAAGACGGCAATATTTGTCCTGTTTGCAGCAGGCGTTTAACAGAGGGCGTAATGTATCGCGTGCAACAATTAGCCGGTAGTTCCCCACTTCGTCCCGCTCAGCGGGACTTCGCGGGGCAAGCAAAATTCAAAATTCAAAGTTCAAAGTTGAATGAGAATGGCGTGAATTGGATCGATGATCCGGAAGGAATTCATCCGCCTTTTGTAAAATTAGTTCCTTTGAATGAAATTATTGCGGAAAGTATTGGTTCTCCTGTTACGGGTGAAAAAGTCAAAATCAAATTTGATGAGATGTGCTTGGAATTCGGTTCGGAAATTCAGACTTTAGTCAGGACTCCGCTTGAAGATATTGAGAGAAAATTCGGTGAAAAAATCGCAGAGGGAATTAAAAAAGTAAGAAGCGGAGATATTGCCGTTGACCCGGGATATGATGGGGAGTATGGGAAAGTGAAAATTTGGAGCGAAAATAATAACATTATGGAAGAAAAACAAAAGACGCAGGACCAATTAGGATTAAGATTTTAGTTTTTATTTTTTTTATGTTTAGAGATAGGCAGGAGGCGGGAAGACTGTTGGCTTCGAAACTTAAGGATTATAAAAATAAAAAAGATGTTGTTATTTTGGGCATAGCAAGAGGAGGAGTGGTTGTTGCTAAAAAAATTTCTGATAAATTGAATTTGCCTTTGGGAATAGTAGTTATTAAAAAAGTAGGAGCGCCGAGAAATCCGGAGCTGGCAATTGGCGCCGTAGGCCCGAAAAATACGGTTTATTGGCGCAAAAATTTGTTGGAGGAATTTAGAATAAGTAAAGATGAACTTTTGGAATTGAAATTTCAAAAACAAACAGAACAGAGGGAGCAGGAAGAAAAATTGCAGGGCAACAAACCGTCTATCGAATTAAAAGATAAGGATGTTATAGTAATTGATGATGGGGCTGCGACCGGCGCGGACGCGCTTTGCGCTTATCTTCTCTTGAAAAAAGAAGCCCGAAAGATCATTTTGGCAGTACCTGTAATTTCTAAAGATGCATTTAATAATGTTAATAATTACTTTGATATAGTCATTGCGTTGAAAATAGAGAGTAATTTTCATTCTGTTAGTCAATTCTATCTTGATTTTCCGCAGGTGGAAAACGAAGATGTGTTAAGAATAATTAGCTAGCTTGCAAGTGATGGTAAAATCAATTATATTATAGTCTGATTGTTTTTTATTCTTTATGAAACTCATTATTGGTTTGGGCAATCCGGGGAAGAAGTACGATAAAACCCGCCACAATTTGGGTTTTACGATAGTTGAGCATTTCCTTAAAAATTTTCAAAATGCAAAAAACACTGTTTGGGAAAATTCTTCCAAGTTTAAAAGTGATATTACTCAAATTGAATGGCAGCCAAAACATGGCAGTTTGGAAAAGGTGATCTTAGCAAAACCCAAAACCTACATGAACAACTCCGGACTTGCAGTAAAGATTATCGCGGATTTTTACAAGATTTCAGCGGATGATGTTTGGGTGATACATGATGACATAGATTTGCCTTTAGGCGCTATGAAAATTAGATTTGGCGGATCAGCTGCGGGTCATCACGGGGTCGAGTCTGTTATTGAGAATATTAAAACCGATAAATTTTGGAGATTTCGCTTAGGAATCGGAGAAGCGAATTCAAGATTCAAAATTCAAAATTCAAAATTAAGAAATGTTGAGGATTATGTGTTGGGAGATTTTACCGGACAGGAAAAAGGGAAAGTAAAAAATCTTATCAAAAGGGGAGTAAAAGCGATTGAGACTGCTTTGGAAGAGGATTTGGAATCCGCAATGAACAGGTTTAATACGAAGTAGCAACTTCCTGTCATCCTGAATTCCTGCCCGCCATCGGCTCTTGCCGAAGGCAAGTGCAGGCGGGTATTTCAGGATAGAATTGCTCGGCAACCACTTGTTTCAGATGACGCTTAGCTGCAAAATTGTACATTTAACATTAAACTCTGCTTCGCTAAGTAAAATTCGGCTACAATCAAAAACCAATGCCGAATTTTAGTTCATCTGAAAAAGGGATTGCCTCGCCCGTTTACGATCTTTGCCAGGTACCGTCTGGCACCTGGCTTTGTTTCAGCGCTCGCATATGGTAGACTTTAATGAAATGCAGGCCATTAAGTCTATTCTCAAGAACTTCAAACCTATTGAAGATAAATATATTTCCCGTGAATTCCAGTCTTTCGGAATTTATTTATCGGAAGAGCTTGAGGATTACAAACACAGGGGACTTTATATAAGATTGGCAAAAACAGTTCACCGTTCAATTCTGGAAAAAGCTCTTTCTTTTGTCTCGGACAGCAATGCCAAAAACAAAGGAGCTCTCTTTATGTGGAAACTAAAGCAGCTTAAAGAAAATTCGAAATCCAAAGCACCAAATCCGAAATAAATTTAAATGACCAAAATTCAAATATGAAAAATAAGGCATATGCGGGTGGAATATTTTTTTTGTCTATTGCATTGTCAATAGTTTTTTTCGCATACAGAGATTTTTTCAAAGAAACTTCATCTCTGGGTCTTTTTGGCTTGTTTCTGGTTAATTTTGTCTCAAGCGCCACATTTTTTGTTCCGGCTCCTGCATTTTTAACAGTTATTGCGGGAGGAGACTTATATGCCCCTATTCTTGTAGCTGTAATTGCTTCTTTGGGCGCAGGATTGGGAGATATGCTTGGGTTTGTATTCGGATACTCGGGCAGAAAGTTGGTAAAGGAGAAGGTGGAAAAGAATTCAAAGATAAAATTTTTGGATAAACATTTCCGCAGGCACGGGGTCTTAATCGTTTTTGCAATGTCTGTTATTCCCAATCCGTTTTTTGATGCGGTTGGTATTTTGGCCGGAGCTGTAAATTATCCGCCGCTTAAATTTTTTGCAGTTATGCTTGCCGGCCGCTTTCTGCGGTATTGGCTGCTTGCAAGCTTGGGAGCGAGAATTTAATTCTTCTTATGAAACAAGCTCGTGTTTTCATTTCGGGTTTTGTGCAGGGGGTTGGCTTTAGACAGTTTGTTAAAAGACAAGCTCTTAAAATTGGTTTAACCGGCTGGGTGAAAAATCTTCCCGACAATCGGGTAGAGGCAATTTTCTGCGGGTCAAAAGAAAAAATTGAAAAGATGATTGCAATTTGCGAAAAAGGTCCATTTTTATCGGAAGTAAAAGATGTAAATGTAGTTTGGGAAGAAGATTCGGAAGAAACCTACGAAACATTCGACATAGTCACTTAGCTTCCCAGAGAAGAACTTAGAAATTGAGATATGGTATAATATTAAGCATGAAAAATGTTTCCATTAAGTTCGCATTGCCAGTTTCTATATTAAAAGAGGGTAATAGTTTTATTGCTTATACTCCTGCTTTGGATTTATCAACATTTGGTGATACTTTTGAAGATGCACGAAAGAACTTTGATGAAGCGGTAAATATCTTCTTTGAAGAACTTGTGGAAATGGGAACTATTGATGAAGTTCTTGCTGGGCTTGGTTGGCAAAAACAAAACAATACCTTTATGCCTCCCGTTGTAATAGCTAATCAAACTGAAAGTTTTTCTATTCCGCTTGTAAATTAAAATATGCCCGCATTAACGCCTGTTAAATGGAAAGAATTTGAAAGATTTCTTTTATTTATAGGTTGCATCTTCAAAAGACAGAGTGGCGGTCACAGGATTTATACGCGAGCAGGATTAAAAAGACCAATTGTAGTACCGGCTCATGGAACAATACCCATTTTTGTTTTGCGTAATAATTTACGGCTACTAGGCATTACATCGGAGCAATACTTCGAAATCTTAAAGAAAATGTAGTCAAATTGAGGCTAGTTCTGGGGTGGAGATAAGAAATTATTTTAGCGTAACTTCTAAGCTATATCCTTTTTCAATTAGGCAAAATCTTTATTTCAGTCCATTTATTGATTAGGTAAGACTCATACTTGCAAGTTACTTGCAATTGTGATATAATATAAATATGAAGGTTGACTCCCATAATTGTGCGGATGAGTTAAGAGGTTACGATCTTAAGGTTACGCCAAGGCGTATGGCAATGATTAAGCTTCTTGAAGATTCAGATAAACCCCTTGACCTTTTTGACATAACAAAACACCTTTCAAAAAAGGGCATAACCATCGATCCCGCTACGGCATTTCGCATAATTAGCCTTTTTGCAGAAAAGGGTATTGCCAAAAAATTACAGTTTTTAGAAAGAAAATTTAGATATGAATTATTTTCAAAAAGTGACCACCATCATTTGATTTGCAGGGGATGCGATAGCGTTCGGGATATAGAGGATAGATTTATGACTGATTGGGAAAAAGAAATAACGAGTAAAGAAGGATTTTTGGTAACTAACCATAATTTGGAGTTTTTTGGCCTTTGTGAACTATGTCAACATTAGGATACATTCTATTATTTACCTTCATAGGCAGTATAGGCGCTCTCATCGGAGGGCTGATTCTGTTGGCTTATGAGAAGATTGCCTTGAAAATTTCTCATTTCCTTGCTTCATTTGCCGCGGGCGTACTGCTGGGAGCTGCTTTTTTTGATCTCTTACCCGAAGCCCTTGGCGAAGGAGAAGAACAAGGAATAGATGTTTTTTTCTGGGCTTTATTTGGTATTATTCTGTTTTTTGTTTTAGAAAGACTTATTCATTGGTTTCATCATCACGAGGAACATCACGAGCATGAAAAAGAATCAAAAACAACTCTACCTTTAATTATTATTGGCGATACCGTTCATAATTTTATAGACGGTGTAGTAATAGCGGCTACATTTATGATTAGCATACCGCTTGGAATTGTTACTGCGTTTGCTGTTTTTGCCCATGAGGTCCCTCAAGAAATTGGAGATTTTGGACTCATGCTGCATAAAGGACTTAAAAGAAAAAGGATCATTTGGGTAAATATAATTAGCGCCGGATTTGCATTTGGCGGAGCAGGCATTGCTTATTTGTCAGGAAATTTCTTGGCAAGTTATATACCTATATTTTTGGCGCTTACCGCAGGCTTTTTTATCTATATCGCTACTTCCGATTTGATTCCTGAGATTCATTACGAAAAGCGTAAGGGGTTTGCCGCTATCGAGTCTTTGTTATTAGTTTTGGGAGTAGTTCTCGTTTGGCTTTCTACCCATTTTCTACCCGAATAGCTATCCTTGTTCCTGAAGTATCTTATCGTGCATTTCCCAGAACTTGTTTTGTTCATTAGCGCACTCCGAAGCTTGAGCAAAAGGTTTTGCTAATGGATGGAAATCCAGCGGGAAGTGTCTGTAATAATAAATTACCTTCCCTGTATCTATATAATTTTTCTTGATTTGAGGGAAAGTATCGGTAAAATAGCGTCTGCAGAAAGGACATTCAAAATCAGCAAATTCAACTATTGCTACTTTAGCATTTTTTTCTCCCAAAGATGGTAAACGGCCATTGTCAATTGGTACTTTTGCGGATGCAACAGGAGAGGTTCCTGAAAGTTCTTGGTCAATTATGGTCTTAAATGCTTCAAATGGCTGCGCGCCAACCAACAAAATGCCGTTTATAAAAAAAGCCGGAGTACCGTTAACGCCTTTCGCAGCTCCATCAGCTTGATCTTTAGCAATAACATCCAGATACTTTTCCTTATCAAAACAATTGTTGAATTGACCCGTATTCAAGCCTAAATCTTTAGCCCATTGCTTGATGTTGTCATTCGTAATAGCTTGCGGCTGGGGATTTGCTGTTGCGCCTTTTACCTCTAGGCTAGGATCGGATACTTCGCCTTTCTTGATTGAGGAAACCTGATTAGTCAACGACCCTAAGAAAAATGAGGCGATTACGAGAGCGATTATCAAAATTCTATTGGTAGATTTAAGCTTGTCAACTTCAGAACTCATTGACTCATTGTACAGACTTCCGAAAACACTTGTCAATAAGCAGATGAGAAGAAGTTTGGAAAGTAAGAAAAACTACGCAGTGCCTCCTTCTTATTTCCTGCCTTTTGCTTTGCTTGCTTTCTTTTTAGACCAAAACACTCCCTCAAACTTTCCCCTGAAAAGGGTTTTGGCCAAGAACTAAATAATGGTGCTGTATATATGTTATTCATAAATTTCTCCTTTCATAAGGCATAATACAGTCCGTAAATAAGCCGCGCAGTAATTTGTCTTGCTTAAAAAATGTAAGAATTCTTACATCTTTCTTACACTTATGGTATAATGTCAAAAATTAAGTGAGCAATTCTACGGCTGAGAAACTGGCTGAATTTTTTTCTAAATTCAAAAAGTATCGCTATAAAAAGGGTGAGGTAATTTTGCGTGGAGGAGATGTTCCTCAGGGAGTTTATTTCATTGATAAGGGCTACGTAAGAGATTACGCAATTTCCAAAGACGGCGAAGAATTAACGCTTATCATCTTCAAGCCGGAAGATTTTTTCCCAATGCAATGGGTCTTTAACAATCGGCCTAACTCTCATTACTTTGACGCAATGAGTACCGTTGAGCTCTGGCGCTGTCCAAAAGAGGATTTTATAAAATTTATAGGGGAAAACCCCGAGATTTTTTTAGAATTAACCAGTCATATTGCCTTAAGACTTGGCGGAATACTGCAGAGAATGGAATATTTGGCTTTCGGCAATGCTTATGAAAAAGTCGCGTCAATACTGCTGATTTGCGCGGAGCGATTCGGAAAAAAAGAGGGAGGGGAAACGGTTATTCAAGTTGTTCTTTCTCATCGGGATATAGCTAATCTGCTTGGGTTAACCAGGGAAACAGCGAGCATTGAAATTAAAAAATTAGAAAGAAAAGGCTTAATAGCTTATCGCGGAAGATTGTTAGTTGTCAAAAACAGAAAAAAGCTTGAATGCGCATCGTTAATGTTCAGCCCTTAACTTCCTCGATTTCTCCGTAACCCGTGAATCCCGGTTTCATTTTTGAGAAAAAGTATAAAGGTTTTTGTTGGTCTATATTTGTTAGTCCGAAGGCTTCACCTGCTCCAGTACTTACAATAAGAAGTTTTTCGGCTTTAATCGTTTTAATTCCGCGGCTGTCTTTGATTCTAACCGAACCGCCGTTTGGTAAAGTAATGGTTTCTGTCCAGCCGGCTTCTCTATTGTGCCGATGCAAGGGAATTATTGCCAGGGGCTCCATTTTAAGAGCTATAATAGTCAAAAGAGGTATCTTTGGGTTTGACGGGTCTTGTTTCTCTTGAACTTTATGGATGAAAACACCTTGATAGGGAGTTTTTTCCCATGGAATATTTTCCCAATCCGGCTGAGCGAAAGTTAATTTTTCTTGCGGTATAATTTAAGCAGTATAACAAGCTTTACATTCTTCCGCAAACCCTATAAAATAAATCCAATATGGAGAACTCGAATTTATCAGGAAATCCAGCTCTCTCAAGACTTGCCAATCTTTTGGTTTCTTCTTTTGAAAGGGAGGAAATCAAAAGCCAGACAAAAAACGGCATCAATGTGAACCGTTTTGTTTCGGAACTGGCCACATGGTATGAGAAATTCCGTAACGCCATGGATTATAGGGAAGAGGAGGTAGTTAGGCGTGCCGCGATAGAAAGAATTCTCAAAAGAAGATTTATTTTCGGGGGGAATGGGGAAAAAATAGCGCCTCATCTGATGCGGGAACTTTTGTGGGCGCGCTATTTCCCCGAAGCCAGCATTTCGGAAGAAGAAGTCAAAAAAGTTGCCCGCACGATTGATCTTTATCTGGAACTTCGGAAACAGCTTCTTGCAAAGCAAAAAGAGATAAGCATAAATGTAGATAAGCTTATTTATCAGCTTCTTTCAGCCAATCTGGAAATAATGCTTAATAAAAATAAAGATATAGAATTAATTTCAAATTTTATTTTTCATCTTTTGCGGGAACGGATTACCATTACAGACGATACAACGGAAACGCGCGACATACAGGTATTTATTGCGATTAGGCGCGCTTTCGCCAAGGATGATATCGCATTTTTAAGATTTCATTTGTTCGAACAATATTTCGGTAAAGTGAGCGAAGATAATATTCATAAAATTGCTCAAGATTTCGCCAAAGGGTACAAGGAGCTGGAAAGGCAGATAAATTATTCTCTAAAAGAAAGAATTGTTTCTTATGTCAAAAAACAGCTGCCGCCTTTTCTGATTTTTGGTGAGATCTTGCGTAGGCAAAGAGGGGAAATACGTTCTCTTATTTCCAATACGACAGAATTTCAGAATAGTGTTTTTGCCGTCTCAGACGCCCGTTATAAAACTATTACTTCCAAAGTCAGAACAGCTATTGTCAGATCCGTAATTTTCATACTCTTAACGAAGTTTATCTTCGCATTTTCCGTTGAGGCAACTTATGACAATATTTTCTTGGGAGGCGTAATGTGGAATTCTTTGATTATCAATATTGTTGCCCCTCCTTTTCTTATGGTCATAGCCAGTCTTTTTATACGCACGCCTGACAGCAACAATACAAAAAGAATTTACGATAAAATTCAAAGCATTTTATTCACCGATAAGCCCGAGCTTGACAGGGCATTGGTTTTGAGTCTTAAGCCTGAAAGAAAAAATCCGATCCTGAATGTTATCTTTACATTTTTATGGTGGGGAGCGTTTATAGTAAGCTTTGGAGCAATTATAAATGTGCTTAACCGGCTGAGTTTTAGCATTGCCTCTCAGGGAATTTTCATTTTCTTTATTGCAATTATCTCATTTTTTACTTACAGAATATCTCAGACTGCTCACAGCTACACTATTCCTGCCCGCCAGGGATTTTTTACCCCAATTACGGATTTTTTCTTCATGCCTATTATTAAAGTGGGACGGCGTTTTACCGAGGGATTGTCGCAAATAAATATTTTCCTTTATGTATTCGATTATCTTATAGAGACGCCATTTAAAGAGCTCTTCGGATTTTTGGAACAATGGTTTTTCTTCCTGCAGACCAAGAGGGAAGAGATGGGTTGACAAAATTTAAAATTCAAAAGTTAAAAATATGGCAGAAAATCCATTTGAGGAATTTGTAAAAGGGCTTCCTACAGAAAGAAAGCCCCTTTCGGAAACAGATAGGAAAGAAGCTTTGAGGGTCGCTGATGTGATTCGCGACATGGCTGGGAAGAAGGTTCAAGCCGAGTCAGAGAGAACAAGCGTAAAAAATTTTGGGAGTTTTGTAATAGAAAATCAGGATTTCAAACGGAAGATAGATATTTGGTTAGGTAGAGAAGAGACTAGGGGGTTTAAGCCGAAAAATTCACAGACAGATTTGATAATTATAACGAAGGATTTTCTTAAAGATCAGGCAGGAGAAGTGCATAATCCCATGAATATTTTAAGAGTATATCTCTTTGCCCCCAGCGAAGTAACCGTAGATGAAACGACTTTTGGTGGTCGAATGATAGAGGGAGCGCATATAGGTTTAGGTTCGGACGCTGATAAAATAGAAGTTAATTTTAATGATACCAAGCAAACAGAGCATGCCTTAAATCAAAATACTCATGATTCTTATCAGCCAAATAGGGCTGAGCTCGGTAAATTATTGTCCGATCTGGCTTTAGCTAAACCAGAATAAATTCCTGATTGCATAAAGAAAAAAGATTTGATATTCTAGATAAGTTTTATGGGAGATTTGAATTTTACAGATCAGAGTTTTAAGCAGGAAGTTTTGGAAAGCAGTATGCCAACTGTTGTTGATTTTTGGGCGCCGTGGTGCGGCCCGTGCAGAATTGTCTCCCCGATTATTGACGAGTTAGCTCAAGAATATGCGGGAAAAGTGAAAATCGGCAAAATTAATGTTGATGAGAATTCCCAAACAGCAGGCCAATATGGCGTAATGAGTATCCCCAGCATCGTATTCTTCAAAAACGGCCAGCCGGTTAAAACAATGGTGGGAGCGCAGAGCAAGGAGAATTATAAGCAGGAAATAGAGGCGATACTTGCTCAATAACCCAATACTACCAATTCTCAAATACTACCAATCAATAACCCAATATGCGAATAAATAATTTGAAATTTTTCATTGAGTTATTCTAAATTGATTGGGTTATTTGCTTATTAGGTTATTGGTAGTATTATATAGATATGACTTATGACGTTATCATAATTGGCTCCGGACCTGCAGGATTAACTGCTGCGATCTACACCACTCGGGCAAACCTTAAAACATTATTAATCGCAGGGGCAAAATGGGGCGGACAGCTTCAATTAACCACTCTGGTTGAAAATTTTCCCGGTTTTCCGGAGGGAATTCAGGGACCGGATTTAATGACTGCAATGAGAAAGCAAGCGGAGAGATTCGGAACGGAAATTGTGGACAAAGATTTTGCGCAGGCAGATTTTAATATACGGCCATTCAAAGTTTTAACTGCGGATACAGCTTATGAAGGAAAGTCTGTGATTATTGCAACCGGGGCAGATACCAAATGGTTGGGAGTTCCGGGAGAAGAGGAAAGAATTGGCAGGGGAGTCAGTTCCTGCGCGCCCTGCGATGCATTTTTCTTCAAAGAAAAGCAGGTTATTGTTGTTGGAGGAGGGGACAGCGCTATGGAAGAAGCTTTAGTCTTAACAAAATTTGCAAAAGAAGTAACGATTATACATAGAAGAGAAGAGTTTAAGGCAAGCAGCATAATGCTTGAGAAAGCCCGTAATAATCCCAAAATTAAATTTATTATGAATATGCAAATATCCCAAATTATAGGTACGAATAAAGTGGAAAGAGTAAAAATTATGAACACCAAAACTAAGGAGATTTCAGAAATGCAAATAGACGGAATCTTTGTTGCAATTGGCCATATCCCGAACTCGAAAGTTTTTGCAGGCCTGCCTGCCGGCAGGCAGGGAATTGATATTGATGAGCAGGGTTTTATTAAAGTTCACGACCATTACGAAACCAATATTAACGGAGTTTTTGTCGCAGGAGATGTTCATGATAATCATTACAAACAAGCCATCACCGCCGCCGGCTACGGCTGCTCTGCAGCGCTAGAGGCTGAAAAATGGTTACAGGATCGGGAATAAATCCCCTTGGCGTGATTTTCCTGGCATTATAATTGGGTTCTTAATTCTTGTTTTCATTTGACTATTTAACGAAATACTACGATCGTCACATATTGTTAAATATCTGGGAACACCAATTCCTCGTTATGGGTTGGGGGGAGGGGGTACGGGTTCGCTGGAGGATGGGGGAGGAGAACTGGTTTCAGTTGTAGTTGTTGGAGTGGACGTGGTTGGGGTAGATGTTGTTGGAGCAGGCGCAGGCTCACTCGTAGTTGTCGTAGTCGTTGGAGTAGGTGTGTTTGATGTCGACGTGGTTGGGGTAGATGTGTTTGATGTGCTGGTTGAGCCATTGCCGGCTGCGCTGTCAGACATACACCACCCGCCATTGTCAGACATCCAGTGATATCCTGACGGACATGAGCCGGTTGAAGAAGAAGTTGGGGTTGGCGACGAAGTGCCGCTTGTAGATGTACCGCTTGAACGGCAAGTGCAGGCAGAAGAATCCCAATAGAATCCGGACCCGCAGCTTGACGCTGACACATTATAGCATCCTTGTGAAGAAGCTTGTTTGCAAGAGCAGGATCCTGTGTCAAACCAACCGCTGCCGCATCCGCCTGCCGGAGGACTACAATAGCCGGAAGTGTCAGTAGGGCTGGTGCGGACACAACCGCTACCATTCCAATAATATCCCGATCCGCAATTGGATTGGCTTTGATTAGGGGGATAATAAGCGTTGTTGCTTCTGCAAGAACAACTGCCATAATCCCAGTATGAGCTAGTGCCGCAACCGCCTGAAGGGGCTTGACAGTAATTTCCAGACCTGGCTGCAGTATCCGACCAATTCGAGCCTTCATAACTGCCTGCTGCGCATTTACTGCCGTCCCAGTAATTGCCTGGAGCACAACCGTACTGGTATGAGCCGGGAGAAGGATAGTTATAGTTACTTCCTCCAGGATAGTTGGAAGAAGTGAATGGCGCGCATTTTGATCCGTCCCATGAATAACCGCTTGGACAAGCGCCATCGGAGCATCTTTGCCGGACAGGGTCCCAAGGCTGGCTGCCGCAATTATATCCTCCGGAAGTTGAACCGGAAGAGCCGTAAGAAGCGTTACCGCCGTACCCTCCCCCAACATATGTTCCGCCGTCAGCCATACACCAGCCGGCTTGTCCCGAACTGGGCGGCATCCAGTGGAATCCCGAAGGGCATTGTCCCGGAGAAGTTGGCGCAGGGCCGGTTCCGGGCACAGTTCCAGGAGCAGGATTGGTTGAATACGCGGTAGGCGCTGTTCCATAGTAATTGGGCGGTGAATAAGTGTTGATAAAATTAGAGTAACCTCCTGGAGTTTGGTACCCATAGCTTGCAGGCGGCGCACCCGGAGTAGAATAATATGAAGTATAAGGTGTGTAGCCCGGTTGGGAAGAATAAGGCGATCCATAAGATGGAGTTGAAGATGGGGAATAGCTTCCTGAATTGTTCATGCACCAACCGCCGCTGTCATACATCCAGTGATAACCATCCGGACAAACACCTGCTTTGGCTGCTTCAGGTCCTTTGCCATATACTAACGGTTTGCCGTCTTTATCAACAGAGGCAGGAGGTCCGCCCGGCCATCCTGGACGGAATTCGTCTACTATTGTTGCATTTCCAATGCCAAACCCCCCAATTCCCGACCATGTTTGCGTTCCACCATAATAGGAAGAAATAGGTATAGCCGCTCCGGAAGATGGGCAAGGAGTATTGGGAGCAAATGGTGGAGAAGGCAGGAAACACGCTGTTGCGCTATTGCGTACGCCAATACTGTAGGATAAGGCTTCGATTCTGGCTAATTCCGGCGGAAGCGGTCTTCCCGGGCCTGATCTTCGAAACTCTGCAAGTCTTTGGAAATCCTCATTGGTTGGTTTGAATTCCTGCTGAAGGGTAGCAACTGCCAACTGAAGATCTTTGCGATTGCCAAAATCTTCAAGTCTGACAACGTCTGGCCGTATAGTTTGAGATATCTCATCAATTCTTGTCAGTCTCATGTATGGACGAAGATCTGCTGGTATGCCTTCTCCCGGGGCAAAAGTTTTCTTGAAATTATCTAATTTTTTGGCAACCTCTTCGGTTTTTTCTACTTTTTTGGCAATATCTTCTTTAAGATTGGTAAGTTCAACCGCCTCGCTTAGCTTCTTGATCTCGTTTAGTCTAAAAACAGACCCAGAATCTTCCGGAGCCATCCAATTATCCAAAGAAGCAAGGTCGGCTTGGTTCAAAGCGCCTGTTGCGGAAAGCTCCCCTGCAATTAAGCGCGCTTCAAGTCTGGTGTCAGCTTTAGCCAGTTTTTCTTTTTGCTCTTTGGTGAGCATGTCTTCGGGCAGACTGTCGAGCTTTTCTTTGATATTTTCAGGAAGAGGAGTTTTGCCTTGCAGGTCAGAAGCTCTGTCAATTCCCTGAGTGATCACGGAAGTTGCAGCGCTAATGGGAGATACTATATCTTTGGATCCTAAGATAGATGCTTTCTGCAGTAATAAATTTTGTTCGGTAACCTCTTGCGCTAATTTTTCTCCGAGCTCTTTCTTGTCCTCTTTGTTTAGGGAAACTCCTTTGTCCAGATCATTGTAGACTGATTGCATGGCGCCTGTGTATTTGGCAAGCGCATCTTTGAACCCTTTCTCATTATTTTTTTCAAGTAAATTGTAAGCTTCGGCGAAGCGTTCTTTTGCGTGAGCGAGCTTTACTTCTTCTTGAGCTTGCGCTCCAAACGCAGTAATAGTCTGTATGGTCTCAACTCCTTGTTTTAAGAAGTAGAATGGATTACCAGGGGATACAAAAGAGGGTTTTGGTATAAATATATCGGCAGCTTTGCCCGAAGAATTATCCTGCGGTTTTGCTTGCGGAATACATTTGCCCTCTGACCAATTCCAGAACATGTCTTTTTCTTTACATTCCGGTCTGGCGTCATCAGGGAAAGGTTTTTTCGGGTCAGGTGAGGGAACACATTTATTTTGGCTGAATGAATAGTAAGAATTATTGGCATCGCATCTATACTGCGTTTCCTCGTAAATTGCCTTATTTGTTGTGTCCCAAACACATCCTCTGGGTGCTTTGTAGGTAGCTCCTGTAGGGCAGAATTTGGATAATTCGCCTTCCTTTTCTTTGATAGGAGAGGGTTCGGGTCTGGGTGAAGGTAAAATACTGCCGCCGCCTGTAAATTTCTGACAACTCGATACACTCCAGGACCAAGTATAACCTATCGGACAGGAGGGAGCGCTGTCTTGGGCGCCCGGAGATTCCAAGTCCATAGGAACACAGGCATTAGAAACAAAAGACCAATATTGAGCGGGTTTGTCGCATTTGTATTGTGTATAATCGTCAATTCTTTTTCCGTTATTTTCCCAGACACATCCTTCAGATTGCTTAAAAAGCGCGCCTACAGGACAAGTGCCCAATACGGCATCGGATGAGATGGGTTCGGGAAGAGGAGCGCCCGGAATTACATCGGGACCGAATTGACCGGCATTGATAGGTCTCTTTGGGGCTTTTGCCGCAATGTCTTTATAGGTTTTGATCAATTCTTCCCGTCCTGCAAGATCTTCGATGCTGATTAAAGCAGGGTCAATAGTATTGTAGAGAGTGTTAACCCTTTGTTCATAGCTGTCTTTGACTTCTTTGAGGGTTGCTGTTTGCGCAAACTCTGCTTGTACTGCTCTGAGATTCTGTAACTCTTCAATTTTCCGAACTTCCACAAGCTGATTGAAATCAGATGGGGCAATTTGACTTTGGGCTTCATCCAGTTTTTTAGCATCCGCCGGCGGAAAACCCCCTGTTTTTACAAGATTGCGGATTTTTTCTCTGACTTCTTCTCTTGATTTGGCATTTGTAAGATCACTTACTTCTTCCTGCAAGACAATGCCCTGAGCTTTAAGATCCTGCAGACGGTCTGCCAACGCCGGAGGAAGAACAGGCCGTCCCAAAGTATCGCTCGCCGCATCCATGACATTTTCCGTAGCATTAAGCGCAGCTTCGTAAATTTTGGTATCTCCTGTTGCAGGAGGAGGCATAATTCCTTTTTCAAAGACCACATTGTGTCTTGCAGATTCTGATTCCAAAGAGCGAGCCAAATCTCTTTTTTCCTCTTCCGAGCCCTTAAAGTTTTTAATATTGTCAGAAGCATTATTCATAGTAGATTGATATCTGTTGAGAGTTTCCTCATAGAGTTTTTCTTTGCCTTTTTGCTGAGACAAGGCGCGCGCTTCGCGTAAACGTTCATCCGCGTAATCCATTTCCAGTTCCAAACGGCGGGCGGGATCAAAAGATGTAATTAACGCTGCTTGTTCGCCAATATTTTTGAAGAAATAGCCAAATGTCCCGGGTAAGGGTCCTTTATAGTCAGTTAAATAATTTCCGGCTGTTGGGGAAGTGTTGTCGGGTTGCACTGACGGAGTGGGTATTGGCGAAACTGACGGTGATGGTGATGGCGATGGTGTCACGGGAGTGCCGGAAAAAGTCGGATTTTGCACAACAGCTTCCGGGTAAAATCGAGCTAGCTCGGATTGCTGCTGCGGATCAAAACGGCTGAGATCTGTATTCTTTGCCAGTTCTTGCGCTCGGGAATAATAAAGATATGGACGGATTTCTTGAGGAGGAGGTGTGTCGTTAGCTTGATTTTGCCATTGAGTTATTTTGCTCTGAATTTCAGTTGTTGGAGGAGTAAGCGCCTGATATGTTCGTAATTCGGAAAAACCTACAGCTTCCTGGGTATCTTTGTAATTTTGCGGATAGTTAATAGCAACAATGCTATTTAATTTTAGCGCTTCAGCTGCGGGGAATTGGCCGGAGTCAACAAGCTTGTCCAGTTCGTTTCTAACCAAGTCCCTATCCGGCAAACGATAAAGCTTGTCGCTTTCTTCAGGAGTGATTAATCCCTGCTCTTTAAGTTTTTGAATACTTGTCGAAAGATCTTCGGGAATGGCCGGTTGATTTAAGGCATCTGCTGTTGCATCCATTGCTTTTTCTGTTGCGTCTACAATTTTGGTCCAAAATGGCTCCGTGCTGGAAGGGGAAGAAAGAGCCAGGCTTTGAGCGACTACGGCATGAGAGGCTACGGTACTCTCAACCTTGGTTAGTAAATCTGAAGATCCGGGAGCTTTATTAACGGACAATGTTTCTATGTTTCGTGAAACATCTTCCATGGTGTTTTTGTAGATTACAGCAGCGTCATTAGCCAGATCGGGCTTGCCTTGATCCGCTAAGGTCTTAACCTCACTTAATCTTTCTGAAGCAAAAGCCAAACGCTGTGACTCTTTTTGTATTGGATTGAAGGTTAAGGCGAGCTGGATATTTTCCGTGAAAATTTCTAAACCGTAAAGCGGATTTCCGGGAAGAATTCCTTGGGCTTTGGGAGGCATTATGTTTTGGGGAATATTGGGCGCAGGCAGTTTCTCCAAGGATGAGAAACTAACCCCCAAAACTTGTTTCTCTATACTATTATAATATGAACCCCAGTCGTAATAAGAACTAAGCGGAGATGCAAAAGCAGAAGGAACAGCCAAGACAAAAGTTATCGCTAAAATAAATACGCTTACAAATAAGCGAAATAAATAATTTCGATTTTTATAATTCATTTAGGCAGGTACTAAATATATAGAACATGATCTGACTAATTTTGTCAAGAGCCAATTTTAAAATGTAGCGACAATATGATAATGTCGTAATTGACCAAAATAGAAATGTCGCATTGGA
>CAZRWL010000011.1:0-34441 GCA_964603935.1 uncultured Gammaproteobacteria bacterium
ATGTGTCATTCTCTTCCTATGTCTTTATCAAAATGGAAAAAATAGTGATTTAAGCAGACGGAGAGAAGAAAGTGATTATGTCGTACAATATAACTTTTACGACGTGAGCCAGCTTCAGTTGCGCGGAGAAGTGCCTCAAACTTGTTATGAGTTAACAGTTATTAGTTATGAGTTTTAATGTTGGGGGTTCTCTTTTGGCAATTATGCCCCTATAATTTCCCAGGCAAAAATCTTGATCCACTTCCCTACTATAGGTTTTGCAAATTTTATTTTCATGAAGTTAATTAAGGCTAAAATGTAGTTAAAATCACATTATTCTTCCCTTCTCCTGTTTTTTCACCAAAAGGGAAGATTGGTTTATGGCGATTTTTTTTGACTTTTAAAATATTTTGTGGTAACATGCTTGATAATATGTTGGAAGCAAAAGCAGGTGCGGAAAATCAAGTCAGGAAGCTTACTTCTTCTGAAGCTAGAGGAAATGCTTTAAGATTAATAGAAAGTTTTAAGATATCTCTTTTAAATACAGAGGGGTTTGCAACAAGAGGGGTAAAGGAAAAGTTGCTAGGCAATAATGTATATGCTCCGATTAACTTCCAAAGAGGACAAAACGATTTTTCCCTTGAGCATTGCATAATTAATCCCGATGACGGTAAGCTATATTTTTCTTTAATTGCAACTTCAGGTGTTGGCGATAACAGAATGCGAGAAACCGTAATTTTATCCGTAGCAAAACAATCTGAGATTGGGGGAAGTGTTGGGTATTGGAGAAAATTTCCCAACAGCGTTGCCGTTGTTGATTATGATACCGAAACTGCAGTGCGAGGGGCAGAAAGCGTGCTGGCAAGCTTAAAAGGCGAGCATTTCATAGGAGCGTTTACTTAAAAGGGTTTTTGGAAATCCACTTTTATTTGTAAAAATCTTCAAGTTGACAATTTTTTTCCCGCGTCGCATAATAAAAGTAATCTTGGTTTTGTTTGCTCCATTTTACAACGCAAGCGTCGCAAAATGGAGCTGGTTTACAAATCCCAAAACTATTGTCGTATATGAGCGATACAAGGTCGGTTGCTGTAAACGAACTGTCAGTTTTTATAGATCAATTTCTTGAATACCTCGAAATCGAAAAAAATTGTTCCAAGCTGACGATCCGCGATTACAGGCATTATTTGGAAGTCTTTAATCTTTGGTTTACGCAAAACATGAACGGCAAAAAGATTTCCGATTTGGATTTGGCAACTGTCAGAGAATACAGGGTTTTTTTAGCCAACCGTGAAGATGAAAAAGGATTAACCTTGAAACGCGTTACGCAGAATTATTATGTGATTGCGCTTCGTTCATTATTGCGGTTTTTGATCAAAAACGATCATGCGACATTGGAGCCGTCAAAAATTGATTTGCCCAAAACAGAAAGCCGGAGTTTGAAATTTCTGGAACGTGAGCAAATAGACAGATTAGTTACTTCAATTGATACCTCCAAGGAGGAGGGAATTCGGGACAGGGCAATTTTTGAATTATTATTTTCAACCGGGCTTCGTGTGTCTGAATTGGTTAAGCTAAATCATAATCAGATAAATTTAGATCGTCGCGAGTTTGGGGTAGTTGGAAAAGGAGGACGCGCAAGAGTTGTTTTTATTTCAGACCGAGCTGCAAAATGGGTTTCAGAGTATCTTAAGAAACGCAAAGATGTCTTCAAGCCTTTGTTTATCCGCTATTCGGGAAAAGTTATTGAGGATAATGGCGGAGAAAAAATGAGATTAACTGCCAGAAGCATTGAAAGAATTGTGAAAAAATACGTTCGGTTTGTCCGTTTGCCTGTTGATGCAACTGTTCACACGTTAAGACATTCATTCGCGACGGATTTACTGACAAACGGAGCGGATTTAAGATCCGTTCAGGAAATGCTCGGACACAAAAACATCGCCACCACCCAAATCTACACCCATGTTACCAATAAGCAATTAAGAGACGTTCATAAGAGTTTTCATAGTGGGAATAAGTAACTTTTACTACATCGCCAAGCTAGACCGATCCCGTATCGGACTCGACTGGAGCGATTTCGGATGGACATCGACTTTATCTCATAAAGTCTCATAGGAGAGGGTGATGGTGATTTTGATGGAGTTTTCCCCGGGCGCAAGTTGAGTATCTGCTGATTGTTCAGCTTTCAAAGATTGTATTGCAAAGGGCCGGGGTTCAAAACTGCCCAACTCCGCAACATCAACAATTCTTCCCAATCGGATTCCTGTTGCCCTACTCAAACTTTCTGCTTTTTCTTTGGCTATTTTTACCGCTTCATTCCTTGCCTTTTCTTCCAATTCTTTTTTGGTTTTGTCGTTAAAAGTAAAAGTTATTCCTCCGGCAATATTTGCTCCGTCAGCAACTGCGGTATCGATTGTTTTACTTGCGGTGTCAATCGGGGTTTTTACATCAAGAGTTTGGGTAACCGTGTAACCGGTGATATTTTGTCCTCCCCTCCCGAAATCATAGTTTGGGCTAATGCTGTAATTGGTTGTTTTAATATTTTTTTCTTCAACCCCAAGACGCTTTAAATCGTCTATGATTTTATTTACCGCAGTGTTCGTCTGAGCTTGAGCATCAATAACTATTGAGGCGGTTTTCGTTACCCCAATCGAGAATTGAGCAGTATCCGGAATCGCTGTCGCCTCCCCTATCCCGCTTACATTAAATAGGTTTGCTTTTGTAGTAGTAATGCTATTGACGGAAAAAGGAATTGGCCCGAACAATTTCGTATAAACAAAAAGTCCAAAGAAAATAAAAATAATAATTAACAATGGATTTCTTGCGTTTTTCATAGATTAATCAGCAGGGGTTGGATGCATTGGGTGAGCCAGCTCTCCCTTTTTGAGAGTAACGATTTTAAGTCCGGTTCTCATGTCTGTAATTGTATTATGCAAATCAGCGTTTAACTGTAGAATAGTAATATCTTTTCCATCCATGCCCTCTGTGATCGGGTCTTTGGTTGTTAGCAAAACAGATATTCTCTCAAACAGAGCGCGAGCATCATCGGTAGTAGTGGTAATGATGCCCATCCATGGATCTTTAGCGGCGTTTAAAGCTTTTTTGAGCTTAAGGGATGTAATTATTTCTTCGACTTTTTTCTGTTTCGAATTGCAAAAAGTAACTGTAACAGGACCGGTTATTCCTTGTCTGGACAAGCGATTAGCGATATCCTGTCTTATTAGTTGATCGGGAAAACCATTTGTACGAATAGTGAAACTATCGGCAAGAACAATATTGCTTCCTCTTAACAATTCTAAGGGATTATTGTGGCCTGACAGATCTTTTTCAGATACCATAGTATTTGTCAATTTTGTTATATCACAGATTTAAATGAATTGTCAATTGTTTTGATTTACCGATCTAACAAAGTATCTTTCCTGATCCTGGCCTTGCTAAAATTTTTCCGTTTTCGAAGACTTTTTTTCCGCGGATGAAGACTTGCTCGACTTTGCCCTTAACTTTCATTCCTGCAAACGGCGTCCATTTGCATTTGGTGAAAAGGTTTTTATTTTCAATGATATATTCTTGAGAAAGGTCAATTTCGATTCTGCTTTGATGATTTAAATCATTGAAGCGTTTAAGACCAAAGATGTCGGCAGGATTTTTGTGGCATAGGCGGACAATGTCATCAATTGTCAATCTTTTTTCGGAAACTGCGGTCAGCAAAAGAGGAAGAGTTGTTTCAAGCCCGGGAACGCCAAAAGGAATATTGGCGGCTCGGGGTCCTGCCCCGACTTTCCCTCCCGCCAGTGCTCCTTGGACTTCGCCAAGATGCGCGCTGTCGGGAGCCCTTCCTGTCGTGTCACCCCTCGCCTGCCCTCCTTTTTCTTCGATTGTGTGGGGGGCGTGGTCGGATTCGACAACGTCAATATATTTTAAATTCTTCCATAAAAAATTCTGATCTTTTTTAGTTTTTAAAGATGGTTTCATTAGACCAAAAGGCCCTAAGCGTTTGGCATCTTGATCTGTCAAAAACAAATGATGAGGGGTAACCCCGCAAGTTATTTTTAAACCCTGTTTTTTTGCTTTTATAATTTGCCTCAAATCTTCAGCAGTACTTATGTGACAGATATGAGCCTTGTTTCCAATGTTTTTTACTAATTTTATTACAACGCTTAGCATATTATCTTCCGCGTGAAGCAAAATTGGTATTTTTTTCTGTACTTTAACGCTATGTAGCGCTGTAGTCCATGCGCTGAATATTGTTTCCAGTTTTCCTTTATTAATTAAAAAGTTTCCTGTTGTTTGGTTTAGATAGAGTTTAAGACCAAGAATCTTATTGATAACTTTTGGAAATTCTCCAAGGTTGTCCCCCATCGAGCCGAAATAAAATCCGACATCGCAAACTATTTTTTCTTTGGCAATTTTTATTTTTTCGTTTAACCGCTGGGCAGTTGTAATAGGAGTTTTATTATTCGGCATGTCCAGAATTGTTGTAAACCCGTCGGCTATTGCAGCTGCAGTCCCCGTGTAAAAATCTTCTTTGCGGGTTTGGCCCGGGTCGCGCAAATGGACATGCGGGTCAATAAGTCCGGGTAAAACTAATTTAGACATATTCGCTCCAAGATTTAATGCTTAAATCTTCAGACTTTAACGATGTGATTGCCTTAACGAAAAGTTCTGCTTTTTTTAAATCCGTAAAAAGAGGAACATTGTGGTCTACGGCACAGCGGCGTATTACGTATTCATCGCCGATAATTTTTATTAAGTGAGAATCGACTATGTTAATCGCCAAATCAATTTTATTTTGCTCGAAATACTCCAAGACATTTGGAGATTTCTTCTCGTGGATTTTGTAAAGAATTTTTGCTTTTATTCCGTTTCTTTCTAAAAATGCGCAGGTATTTTTGGAAGCGTAAAGCGGCAGTCCAAGCGCTGCGAGATTACGGGCGCTTTCCAGAAAATGGACCTTATTTTCTTCTGAGCCAAGACTTATGAAAACCCCTTTTTTGGGAATTCTTTCTCCGACTGCAATCTGCGCTTTCAGAAATGCTTCTTCGATGGTTTCTCCAAAGCAGGCGGCTTCTCCGGTTGACCCCATTTCTACATGCAAAATCGGGTCTGCGCCTGTCAGGCGGGCGAAGGAGAATTGAGCGGCTTTTACTGCAGCAAAGTTAATTGAAGGAGTGTTGATTTGCGAAATTGTTTTATCAAAAAATGCGTCAACGGATAATTTAGCCAAGTCAATTCCTGTTACCTTGGAGATAAAAGGGAAAGTCCGGGACGAGCGAAGATTAATTTCTATAACCTGAACAATATTGTCTTTTGCCAAAAATTGAATGTTAAAAGGTCCTGAAATTGAAAGCGCAGCAGCTAATTTTCTTCCAACCTCCTCAATTTTGCGTTTCGTTTCTACATATACTTTCTGAGGAGGAAGGACGATTGACGCATCGCCCGAATGCACTCCGGCATTTTCAACATGCTCGGAGATAACAAAAACTTTCATATCTCCCTTTTGGGCAACTGCGTCAAGCTCAATTTCTTTGGCTTTTTCTATAAATTTGGAAATTGTCAGCGGGTATTCCGAAGAAACAAGAGTAGCTTCTTCTACGTACCTTATTAATTCTTCTTTGTTGTGGCAGATTCTCATCAGAGTTCCCGATAGCACATAGGAAGGACGAAGAAGAACCGGAAAACCTACCCTGTCACAGAATTTGATTGCTGCAGGTTCGCTGGTAACCTTTTCCCACGCCGGCTGAGATATGTTTAGGGTGTCCATAAGACGGGAGAATTTGCTTCTGTCTTCTGCTTTATCAATTGAGGAGGGATGAGTGCCAAGAATACGGGAACCGTACGACTCAAGAGCGTGAGCTCTATTGTTGGGGGTTTGGCCGCCAACCGAAATAATTATTCCATAAGGATTCTCGAAATCATAGATATCCGCAATCCGTTCGAAAGTTAACTCTTCGAAGTACAATCTGTCCGCGATGTCGTAATCGGTTGAGACTGTTTCGGGATTGCAGTTGATAATTATAGATTCTTTGCCGTGGTTTTTTAAGGCCATGGCTGTGTTTACGCTTGTCCAGTCAAACTCTACGGAAGACCCTATTCTGTAGGGGCCGGACCCAAGGACAATAACTCCTTTTTTGCCAATTGGCTTAACGTCATGATGATTTCCATTGTAAGTTAAGTAAAGGTAATTAGTTTTAGCTTCAAATTCTCCTGATAAAGTATCTATTTGGAAGATTGCAGGAAGTATGCTGTATTTTTTGCGGAGCCTCCTTATCTCAAGCCCTTTCGCATTGGTTAATTGTCCGATCCGCTTGTCGGAAAAACCAAGTCTTTTGAGAGCATAAAGCTTTTCCTTCGTTAGTTCTCTTATGTCTTTTGGAGCTTCGGATTCGTGTTTGACTATATTTCTGATTCTTTCCAGAAACCAAGGGTCAATTCCTGTCAGACTGTAAATCTCCTCAATAGACATACTTTCTTTTATAGCTCTGGCTATTGCAAACATGCGTTTGGGCGTGGGAAACTTGAGACTTTCAATTAAAGTTTTTCCATTTTTTAACAGTATCTGGCTTGTCGCGCCTTCAAAATCCAAATCCAACATTCTGATTGCTTTTTGATAGGCTTCCTCAAATGTCCGTCCTATTCCCATTACTTCCCCAACAGACTTCATACTGCTTCCGATTTGCTCATCTGCCCCTTTGAATTTTTCAATATCCCAGCGGGGAATTTTAACCACGATATAATCCAGAGCCGGTTCAAAACAGGATTGGGTTTTAAGCGTTACTTTGTTTTTAATATCGGTTAAGTTTTTACCAAGCGCAAGTTTGGCTGCGACATAAGCCAAAGGATAGCCGGTTGCTTTGCTGGCTAAAGCAGAACTTCTGGAAAGACGGGCATTGACCTCAATAACATAATATTCAATTTCTTTTTGAGGATTGGGTTTGAGCGCGAATTGCACATTGCACTCGCCGACAATGTTCAGACTTCTGGCAATTTTTATCGCTTGCGAGCGAAGCGTATGGTATTCAAAATTATTCAGGGTTTGGCTTGGCGCAACAACAATTGATTCTCCTGTGTGGATCCCCAGGGGATCCATATTTTCCATGTTGCAGACCGTGATGCAGTTGTCGAATTTATCCCTCACCACTTCGTATTCAATTTCTTTGTAATGATGCAGATATTCCTCAAGCAAGATTTGCGAGACAAAAGAAAATGCGCGTTTGGCAATTACTCTTAGTTCCTTTACGTTTCTTGCAATTCCCGATCCTTGTCCGCCGAGAGCAAAACCTGATCTTAGCATAATCGGGAATTTCATTTTGCCGGCGATTTTTTCAGCCTCTAAAATATTGTTTGCGGCAGAGCTTTTTGGAGTGGGGACATTTATTGATTTTAGGTGGTCTGCGAATTTTTTGCGGTCTTCGGTTAACATAATTGCCGAAATAGGAGTTCCTAAAATTTCTACATTGTGTTTTTTCAAAACCCCGCTTTTATGCAAATCCATTCCGCAGTTTAAAGCGGTTTGGCCGCCGAATGATAAAAGAATGCCTTGAGGTTTTTCTTTGGCAATTATTTTTTCAACGAAGTATGCGTTTACCGGTAAAAAGTAAACATCATGAGCCAAGAATTTCGATGTTTGGATAGTTGCTATATTTGGATTAACTAAAATTATTTTTATTCCTTCTTCTTTCAGGGCTTTTATAGCTTGGGATCCGGAATAATCGAATTCTCCCGCTTCCCCTATTTTTAGCGCTCCACTCCCAAGGACTAGGACTTTTTTAATGTTTTTCATGTTTATCTCGATGTCATCCTGAATTTATTTCAGGATCTAGTTCTTTGAGAAACGAGATGCCGAAACAAGTTCGGCATGACACTAGGTAATTCTTTCCAAAAAATAATCGAAAATCCACTCGGTATCGGTTGGGCCGGGATTTGCCTCGGGGTGGAACTGAACAGACATAAAAGGCAGTTTTTTATGAATAATTCCTTCGTTGGAGCTGTCATTTGCATTGGTAAACCATGCCTTAAACCCTTTGGGGATTTTGCTGACTGCGAATCCGTGATTTTGAGTTGTAATATAACATTTGCCAGATTTTTCCAAAAGACATGGCTGGTTTTGACTTCTATGTCCGAATTTTAATTTCTGTGTATCTCCTCCCGCAGCTAATGCCAAAATTTGATTTCCCAGACAGACCCCAAGTATTGGAATTTTTTTAGCAAGCGCTTTTTTAATTGTTGCAATAGTTTTATCTGCCATTTTCGGGTCGCCCGGACCGTTGGAAATTACAATTCCATCAAACTGTCCGACACCTTCCAGGTGTCTGCTTTGTTCACCTGGAAGGTGTAGTCTCAAATCGAAGGGATCGTAATCCCATGGGACAACGCTTACTCTGACATTCCGTTTAAGAAGGCACCGAATAATGTTTTCTTTCGCTCCGCAGTCGATTAATAAAATCTCCCTTGAGTAACTAGACAAACCTGGTGTGGAATGGCTAGACACATTGGGATGGGGTTGTGCTGTGACTATTTTTTGTGTTGAAACTTGGGCGACGAGATTTTCTTTGTCCGGATTATAAAATTCAATATCTTTGTCAAAAATTATTTTTCCCAGCATTGTTCCTTTAACTCTTATTTTTTGGGTCAAAAATCTTGTATCCGCAATTTCTAAGCCTGGAATATTTTCTTCTTTAAGCCATTGGCTTAAAGTTTGTTTGCTTTGGAAGTGAGACGGGGTGTTAATATAGTTTGAGACAACTAATCCGGATATTTTTATACTGTTGGACTCCCAATATTTTTTGTCCGGGACGCCGTAATTTCCGATCAGAGGATAAGTCAGAATTAAAATTTGTCCTTTGTAGGACGGATCAGTTAGACTTTCCGGGTATCCTGTCATTCCTGTTGAAAAAACTACTTCTCCTGCCATTGCTTTTTCAGCCCCAAAACTTTTTCCCGCAAATTCAGAGCCATCTTCCAAAATAAGCTTAGCCATTAAACTTTTCCTCCCAGAACAAGAGCGATTAACGCCATACGGACGTATAAGCCGTTTCTAATTTGCGTTTTCAGATAAACCGCGCGGGGATCATCGTCAATTGTTCTTTCTATTTCAGTTATCCTAGGCAATGGGTGCATGAGGATCATTTTGGAATTTCCGTAATCTTTTAACAATTTTTCTGTTACAACAAAACTGCTTTTAACCTTTTCATAAATTTTAAGGTTTTTAAATCTTTCTTTCTGGACTCTGGTCCAGTACCAAAAATGCGCATTTTTCGGCATATCTTTTTCGCTTGTAATTTCGACAAGCTTTATTCCCCGCTTTGAGAAATTAGAATAGTTTTCCTTAGAAAGCTTTAACTCTTTTGGAGAAAGCAGGTAAAGAGTGTTGTTTTTGAAAAGAGATAGTCCCCTAATCAAAGAATGAACTGTCCGGCCGTTAAGCATATCTCCTGCCATAACGCCAATTAAATTGTTTAATTTCCTATGTTTTTCGTAAATGGTGTAAAGATCAAGGAGCGCTTGAGTCGGATGCTCCCCTATTCCATCCCCTGCATTTATAATGGGGACAAGTTTGGCAACATTGGCAGCATTTAATGCGGTTCCCTCTTGCGGGTGTCGAATAATTATTCCGTCAGAATATGCCTCAAAAACCCTGATTGTATCTTCCAAGCTCTCCCCTTTCGCAACGGATGAAAATTGCTGGGGGTTTTGTATTTCAACGGTTTGTCCCCCGAGCTGCTTAACAGCGGTTGAAAAACTTCCGAAAGTACGTGAGGAAGGTTCGTAGAAAAGCACTACGATTATTTTGCCCGCGATTATTTTGGATGGTCTTGCATTTACGGCGATTGTTCTCATTTTCGGAACTAGGCCAAAAAGAAGTTTTATGTCTTTGGCGCTGAATTGATCAAGAGAGATAATATCTTTTCCTTTGAAATTGCCGTTAATTTTGTCGGTAGTCATAAAAAAACAGAACTTCTTATGTTCTGGGATTAAACTTTAACAAAGAAAGAAACCCCTGTCAATGACTAGCAGAATAATGCGCTGCGGAAATGAGGTTTTTAAGGAGCATCGCGATGTTGATGGGGCCGACACCCCCGGGAGTGGGCGTATAAAACGAAGCTTTATCTTTTATTTCCTGCTCTTCATAATCTCCATGCATTTTTCCGTCAGTTCCTCTGGACAATCCGATGCTGATTAAAATTACTCCTTTTTTTATCATGTTTCCTGTGATTATATTTTGTTTTCCGACAGCAGAAATTATAATATCTGCTTTTTTGGTTAATAGTTCATGGTTCGTAGTCTTGCTGTCGATAATTTGCGGCTGAATGCCGAGCTTTTTAAGCATATTAATAGTTAGCTGACCGCCTGTTTTTCCCTTGCCAATGACAACAATTTTTTTAGATCGTAACCACTTTTTAAATTCACCTCCGAGGTGCACCGCAGGCGCAACACCACCTCGGAGGTGGGCGACTTCTTTTAAGATTTCCAAAACTGCGTTGGCAATGGGCATTTCGAATTTGGAATTTGGCAAAAATCCGTCAACGTCTTTTTCCGCAGCTACGGCATTTATTATTTTTTGCGTGTTGATATGTTTTGGAAGGGGCTGCTGAATTATAATGCCGTGGATATTGCTGTCATTGTTAAACCCGCCTGCACTTGCCTTCCCGATCGAATCGGGATGGCGGGCAGGTTGCTGGATTGTTGTGAGTAGATCGTTTTGAGATATGTCCGGCGGGAAATGTTTAATTATTGTTGCAATGCCTATTTCTTTGGCTTTTATTTCTTTCCGTTTTACATACGCGACAGATGCAGGATCCTCCCCGACCAAAATTATCGCAAGTTTGGGAAAAATCCCTTTAGCTTTAAGCCTTCGAATATCTTTTTTGAGGTTTGTTGTAATTTTGTTGGCAATCTTTTTTCCGTCAATCTTCATTTATTCTTCAACACACGTTGCGGAGGTAACGCGGTCGGTCGAATTGGAAAATCGCATCAGCTTTACTCCCTGCGTATTTCTGGAGTGTCTTGGAATTGAAGAAAGCTCCAGTTTTACCACCTGTCCGCGTCGGGAAGTCATAATTAGAGTTTTGTAATTTGGCGGAATCACTTGCGCGAACGCGACTTTTCCGGTTTTGGGAGTTATTTTGGCAACTTTAACCCCCTGCCCTCCCCTGCTTTGTCCCCTAAATTGACCAACCGGAGTTTTCTTGCCAAGCCCGTTTTCCATGATTGTAACGAGATCCGTTTTGTCATCTTTTTTAATTACATCCATGCTGATGACCTCATCCGGACTTTTTAATTTAATTCCCCGAACCCCCATTGTGCTTCGGCCAAGAGGTCTGACTGCTTTTTCGGAAAATCTGATAGCCTTACCGTCTCTGGTTGTCAGGATAACCTCATTGTTGCCTTCTGTTAAAGCGCTCCAGACCAGCTCATCACCCTTTTCCAGCTTTATGGCCAGGATTCCATTTCTTCTGATATTTTCAAATTCAGTCAAAGCTGTTTTCTTAACTGTCCCGTTTTTAGTTGACAGAAAAACGTATTTAAATGTTTCCTCCTCAATGCCTTTTTTGCCGACCTTGTAATTAATAAATGACTCGACTTTTTCTCCCTGTTCAACATTAATTAGATTAACAATTGCAGTGCCCTTGCTGGTTCTTTGAGATTCTGCAATTTCAAATGCGCGCAGCTGATAAACTTTTCCGCGATTGGTAAAAAACAAAATGTTGTCATGGGTCTGCGCGTATCTTATATTTAATATTCCGTCCTCTTCCTTTGTGGTCATTCCCCTTACCCCTTTTCCTCCCCTGTGCTGAGTTCTAAAACTATTCAAGCTCTGGCGTTTGATATATCCGGTATCTGTAATTGTAATAACTGTTGGTTCGTTGGGGATCAGGTCTTCTTCGGAAAATTCTCCAACACGGCTTTTGAAAACCTTAGTTCTTCTGGGATCTGCGAATTTCTCTTTGACCGCTTTCAATTCTTCTTTGATAACACTTAATATTTTTTCAGGATGAGAAAGCAAATCTTCCAAATACGCAATTGTTTCCTTGACCATAATCAACTCATCTTCGATTTTTTGCCGTTCCAGCGCTGCAAGACGGCGAAGCTGCATGTCCAAAATTGCAACAGCCTGTATTTCTGACAGTTTAAATTTAGAGATTAAATTCTTTTTTGCATCCTCTTGATCTTTGGATTCCCTAATTGTTTTAATTACCGCGTCGATATGGTCTACTGCGATTTTCAGTCCTTCCAGAATATGCAGTCTGGCTTTGGCTTGTTTTAGCTCAAATTCCGAGCGCTTGGTAACAACAAAATATCTATGTTTTAAATATTCTTCAAGAATTGTTTTAAGATTAAGTGTTTGCGGAGTTCCATTGACAAGAGCAACGATATTTGCGGAAAAAGTTGTTTGCAGGCTCGTGTGTTTGAATAAATTATTGAGAACTTTTTTTGGAGTGGTATCGCGCTTAAGTTCCACAACAACCCTTGTTCCCCGCCTGTCTGACTCATCACGCAAATCGGAAATTCCTTCAATCTTCTTCTCTCTTGCCAATTCCGCGATACGGGCAACCATGAGAGCTTTGTTTACCTGATACGGAAGTTCCGTAATGATAATTGCGGATTTGCCATTGCCAATGTCTTCAATATCGGCTTTGCCCCGGATGAGTATTCTTCCCCGTCCTGTTGTGTAAACATTTTTAATTTCATTAAAATCAAAAATCGCGCCGGCTGTTGGGAAATCAGGGCCTTTAATAAATTCCAAAAGTTCATCAACAGTAGCGTTACTTGTCAGAGAAAAACCTTTGCCCGGAGCTGTTGTTTTGGTTTTTCCAATCATGTAGGTAATCGCATCAATCAGTTCTCCCAGATTGTGGGGCGGAATTTTCGTTGCCATGCCAACCGCGATTCCTTCCGATCCCATCAGTAATAAATTGGGGAGTTTTGCGGGAAGAAAAACCGGCTCATTGAGTGTCGCGTCAAAGTTAGGAATATAATCAACGGTTTCTTTGTCTAAATCCGTGAGCATTTCCGTAGAAATTGCAGCCAGTCTTGCTTCTGTGTAGCGCATGGCAGCGGGCGGATCTCCGTCAACAGAACCATAATTTCCCTGTCCGTCAACGAGCGGATAGCGCATGGAGAAATCCTGCGCCAGACGAACAAGTGCGTCGTAAATCGGCAAATCTCCGTGCGGATGATATTTTCCCATGACTTCTCCGACAATTTTTGCGGATTTGGCGTATTTCGCGGTATGGGTTAAGTTTAATTCATGCAATGCAAAAAGAATTCTGCGGTGTACGGGTTTCAGACCGTCCC
The DNA here is from genome assembly GCA_964603935.1 of uncultured Gammaproteobacteria bacterium. GTDB lineage: Bacteria > Patescibacteriota > Microgenomatia > Levybacterales > UBA12049 > GWB1-37-8. The sequence goes on from CAZRWL010000011.1 coordinate 13,273, forward strand.
GGACATCCGGAAGCGCGCGGGAAACAATCACAGACATAGCATAATCCAAATATGCTCTCTTCACTTCTCCTGTAATTTCTGTTTGTTTCAGTGTTCCAATGTTCATATGCTTGACGGTAGATGGTAGAAGATAGAAAGTAGACATTTGAAGTTAGAGGCTAGAGAGTAGAAAGTTTTTTACCATCTATCTTCTACTTATCTATCTTCAAAATTCTATCTTCTATCTTCTATTTTCTATCGTCTATTTCCCAATTGTTTTCCTTACTGCTTTGATTGCTTCTTCCTTCCCTTTCCACTCCTTGATTTTGACCCATTTTCCGGGTTCAAGAGTTTTGTAATTTTCAAAGAAATGCTTTATCTTGTCTTTGGTTGTTTTGGAAAGTTCGGAAACGTCATTGATTGCCCCGTACATCGGATCAATTTTTTCTGTCGGGACAGCGATAATTTTCGTATCAATTCCGGCTTCGTCGGTCATTTCCAAAAGTCCGATTATTTTCGAAGGAATGACAACTCCGGGCATTACTCTTTGTTCGCTCAAAACCAAAACATCAATCGGATCGCCATCCTCGCTCAAAGTATTCGGAATAAAGCCATAATTAAACGGATAATTCATGGGCGTGTACAGAAATCTGTCAACGAAAATTACGCCTGATTCTTTATCCAGCTCATATTTAATATTCCCGTCTTTGGGAATTTCTATAAAAACATTTACTTTGTCCGGCACTTCCCCAACTTTTATCTTCTTAATATCCATATCAACTCTCACCCCCTCCTACTTCTATTCCGTGTCATCCTGAACTGCGCCACCTCCGCAGAGGAAAGTCCTCTTGGAGGGTTTCAGGATCTAGTTCCTGAAGAACCAAGATGCCGAAACAAGTTCGGCATGACAATAATAATTATATATCCAATTTTGCCATGGTTGCGTTAGACTGGATAAAATGTTTCCTGGGCGGGACTTCGTCGCCCATCAGCATTGTGAAAACCGCGTCCGCTTCTTCCACGTCTTCAATTGTAACTTGCTTTAGCACTCTGTTTGCGGGATTCATAGTCGTATCCCACAACTGATCCTTGTTCATTTCTCCAAGACCTTTATAACGCTGAACATTGATTATAGCATTGCCGTTCTTCATTTCTTTGAGAATCGTATCTTTTTCCTCATCAGAATATGCGTATCGGATGTCTTTTCCTCGGTTCAGCTTGTACAAAGGAGGCTGGGCAATATAGAGATATCCTTCCTGAATAATTTGCGGCAGATGTCTGTAAAAAAATGTCAAAAGCAGTGTTTCAATATGCTCTCCGTCAACATCCGCATCAGTCATGACAATTACCCTGTGGTATCTTAACTTTTCAAATTTTACAGTCTCCCCTATTCCCATGCCCAGCGCAATAATTACGTTTTTTAATTCTTCATGTTCGATAATTTTATCAAGCCTTGCTCTTTCCGTATTTAATATTTTTCCTCCAATTGGTAAAATCGCCTGAAACTTCCTGTCCCGTCCGCCTTTGGCTGTTCCGGCAGCGGAATCTCCTTCAACCAAGTAAAGTTCTGAAACACTCGGGTCTTTTTCCTGGCAGTCTGCTAATTTTCCGGGAAGCGAAGATCCTTCCAATGCGCCTTTTCTCAAAATTGCTTCTTTTGCCGCTTTAGCTGCAAGTCTGGCTTTGGCTGCCAAATAGACTTTTTCCAAAATTTTTCTTCCCTCACTTGGATTTTCTTCAAAATATGTGGAGAGACCTTCTTTAACTATGGTCTGAACGATCGGCTGAATTTCCGCATTGCCCAATTTGCCCTTGGTCTGGCCCTCAAACTGGATTCTGTCCTGAGGCATTTTGATAAAAATAACTGCGGACAATCCTTCTTTGGTGTCGTCTCCCGTAATGTAATCACCATCTTCTTTGAAGCTTCCGATTTTTTTACCGTAATCATTTATCGCGCGTGTTAAAGCCATTCGGAAACCTGTCAGATGCGTTCCTCCGTTGACGGTATTAATTACATTTACATAGCTTTGCACATTTTCTACATATTGATTATTGTATTGCAAAGACGCTTCAACCTCAACATCTCCATCTTGCTTTTGGATAAATATAGCTTCATGTAATGGTCCTTTATTCTCATTTAGTTTTTCAACCAGAGATGTAATTCCGCCTTCAAAATAATAATTTACCTCTTTTTCCTGTCCTTCCCTTTTGTCTTTGAAGTGAAAATATAATTTTGGAACCAGGTATGCCCTTTCCCTGATTGCCTTTTTGATAGTATCAAAATCAAAAATTACAGTTGAGAAAATTTGTTTGTCCGGGAAAAAAGTTACCTTGGTTCCTGTAGGATAACTTGGGTTAAAATCTGTTTTGTCGTCTGTTTTTGTTTCCTTAAGAGTTGTTTTGGCAATTCCGCGGGCATATTCCTGGGAATATATGCTGTTGTCTCGCTTTACTTCCACTTTCATCCACTCGGACAAAGCATTCACAACCGATGCTCCGACTCCGTGAAGACCTCCGGAAATTTTGTAAGCGCTGCCTCCGAATTTGCCTCCGGCGTGAAGCTTGGTCATAACAATTTCCAAGGCGGATTTTTTGTACTGGGGCATCATGTCAACGGGAATTCCCCGTCCGTCATCAATAACGGTTGCTGTGCCATCATTGTTCAAAGTTATCCAAACATTCTTAGCAAACCCAGCCAAAGCCTCGTCAACCGCATTGTCAATAATTTCCCGCAAAGATTCGTGGAGACCGATGACATCTGTTGAGCCGATGTACATTCCGGGGCGTTTTCTGACCGGCTCCAATCCTTCCAGAACTTGAATATGTTTCGCAGAATAATCAGAAGATTGAGCTTTTAAATCTTTTGAAGCAGTCTTTTTTAATGCCATAAACATTATCTTACCAAATTAAAGCAACAATTTCCAGAAGGAATTAGGGGTTTGGCAGCAAAATCCTATAATTTTTGATATAATGCGGGGATGGTAAGTAGCGTAGAGACATTGGGTGGAAGAGTAGATCGAAAAACCGTTGTGGGAAGCAGAAGGAGCAGAGACGCGTTTGGAAGATTTGTTGAAGAGGCGATTACGAGAGTAAGGAGTAATCGTAATTCTGCTGTTTTAACGACAGAAAGAGGCGTTGGCAGTGAGGCTATTGCGTCTCAGGCTTCCATTACATTCCTTCAGTTAGATGAGCTGCTTGAAAATTCGATAAGCTCTATCGGTGGAAAAATTGGTAAAAATCCGAGGAGAGATTGGATAAGCGGAGATTTTCCTCAAGCGGTTGCTTTAATAGAATTGAAAAAAGCAAGACAAGCATTAAGAGATATTGGGGTAGGTAAGACGACAGTAGAGCTCCTTGATGGACGAGATGATGATTTTCGTTTTTTAGTTCATGCTCTTGGTGTCAGAGATGGAAAGAAAACTTTTCCTATGGACAGGGAGGAAATACAAGCAAGATTGCTCGCGTTGGACCATGAGATAGAAAGCTCTAATAATAAGGGATCTTTGGGAAGGGGAGGGGTAGAGGCATTATCTTTGGAGAAAAGAAGTTTAACTCTGCAGCTTACGCTTTTGGATATTCCTGAGCGTGATTACGCTGAGGTAGAAAAAATAAAAGGCGCAAAAACTAACATGAAGGGAGTTTCAGCAGATATTTTGCACTACAGCTTTGCAGGCGTACCTCATTCTAGGGTAACAATTACACTTAACGATGAAATGAGGGAAAAAGCTAAGGATGATTTACAGAATTTACCGCCATTAGCTAATAAGGTTAATTAAGTTTTATCCATGATGACTACACTAACCGATATGGGATCGGTCTAGATACGACGATATGGTATGTTAGACGTTGCGGAGGCGTTTGCGGAGGGATTCAATAATATAGTTTAAGAAATATTTGGGCTTATTTATTATTAAATCTTGGGCGTGTAAATATTCGAAGTCTTCCCCGCCGAAACCGCGTTTGAAAAGCGAAAGTCCTGCGAATCGGTGATCGGGCTTGTCCTCCGGCGCAACTCCCCAAAAATTATAACGCGTTATCCCCCGTTTTTTTGCCTCAAGAATTGCTTCCCATTGGATTAAATATGCTCCGGGATAATTTCTTCCTTCCTGAGTTGACGCGCCGTAATGATACACTGCTTCTTTGTTGTAAAAAATAATAAATGCTTGGGCTAAAAGTTTATTTCCTAACTCCGCTTTGTATAATAAAGCGCTTCCAAGTTCTCCAAACACCCTAAATTGTTCGAATAAAAATTTGTAGGAAAATGGAATAAATTTTTGTCTTTTCGCTGTTTCAATTTGCAAATCATAGAATTTTTTAATATCTTTTTCGTCTTGGGATGTTGTGATTTTTATATTTTCTTTTATCGCTTTTTTTATTTCGTACCGCGTTCCTTTTCTCATTTGCGCCATCAGCTCCTCTTCTGATTTTGCGATATCTAATTGCGAGGTTAATTCCGCATGCAGATGCATGGGCGCTTTTACGAATCCCAAATCTTTAAAAATTCTCTTGGAAAAATCATCTGATTTTAATTGCGGTCTGACTCTGATAAATACGCAGTTATTTTCCTTAGTAATTATTTTTATTTCGTCTGAAAAACTTTTTATTAAATCCTTGTTCTGCCAATTTATAATTGGTCCGCCGGGAATTGTTAAATATTTTCCCCGTCTTGCCGGTTCTATAACCGAAAGCATTACGCCGACAAGCTTATTTTTTTCAAAAAAACCAGTGCGGAATATTTGCTTATTCAGTGATTTGTGGAATTCTCCCCAACTCCAGCTTTGCAGGAAATTAGCTTCAGGTTTGGACAAAATGAAACTTTCCCAAGTCTCTTGGTCTGCGATTTGTCTTATTATAATTTCAGCCATTCATTAATCCTTTCTGCGATAGCTAAGGCATCTTTTTCTGAAACATTAATATGGGTTGGTAAATTTAAAATTTTTTTTGAAATCCCAACCGCATTTGGACACTCAGGTGAAACATCATCGTACCAAATATCGGAGACAAAAGTTTTATGTTTCTCTAAAAATTTTATCAGGCCTCCCCTATCTTGCCTGCCGGCAGGTAGGTTTTCAACAAAAATTGGAAATCTTAAGTTAGAAGAAGTAGAAATTTTTTCCGTAATGTTTGGCTTTAAAATTTTATTATTTAATTTCTTCGCATAAATTTGCGTAATTTTTCTCCGGTGATTTAATTGCTGTCTTAATTTGCTAAATTCAACAAGCGCTAAATTACAATACCAGTTTGGTAAGGAGTAAAAATCGTATAATCCTTCCTGCATGAGTTTGGGCAAAAGGTTTAAATTTTTGAGAATAAAATGAAATATTTTCCCAAAGACTAAGTCGTAACCTTTTCTTATTTTAAAAGTAAATAAGGGATAGAATTTGTCTTTTAATTGTTGATAAATATTAACATTGTTGAATTGCTGAGTTGTTAAATTGTTATACTTTTTATTTCTTATAATCAATGCGCCGCCGGACACTGCGTCAATTACTTTGTCTTGACTGAAAGAAAGAATAACAAAATCCCCAACGCTCCCCGCTTCCCTGCCGTCGGGATATTTTGTGCCAATGCAATGAGCCAAATCTTCAATTAAAATAAGATTTTTTTCTGCGCAAATTTGCGCAATTTTTTCAATGTCGCAGGGATAGCCTAATGTATTTTGAACAACTACAGCTTTTATATTCTTGTTTTCTTTTAATATTTTTTCCAAAGTTTCGGGCGTAAAGTTTAAATCCGAATTTTTTTCTTCTAAATCCAGACAAACCGGTTTGCAGTTGGCTTCCTCGATCGCTTTATAAACAGCAAAGCAAGTAAATCCATTTATTGCAACGCAACTTTCTTTTGGTAAATTTAAGATTTTTAGGGCAAGAGTTAATGCCTCGCGTCCTTTGTAGGTCAAAATAGCTTTTCCTTTATATTTTTCTTCTAAATAGTTTTTTAGTTTTAAATTTTGTCCGTTTACATCGGAAAATAAAGACTTAAAAACATATTTTAAATTATAGTTTGACCCTAATGAATTAAAGATGCTCATAAGTCATTTCTGCTACTTGCTTTGCATGCGTAAACATTGGAGAATGTTTGGCATCCTGAATTATTTCAAGTTTTGAACCTTTGATAAGCTCATGCATTAATTCCCCATCGGAAAGCGGAGTAATCTTATCATTTTCTCCCCAGATAATTAAGGTTGGGGTTGTAATCTGCGGAAGAATCGGTTTCAAATCAGCAGCAGTCAGATTAATCATGGTTTGCTTCATGATTGGACTGCTTTTTCTATAATCCCCTTCCCTTGCTAGCTTATACAATACATCTTCCAATGCTCTTGACGATGTTATTTTTTTACCAATTTTTGCTATAATCTTAAAAACCAAAACCTTTATTTTATGAGGTAATTCGTTATGACGAATTCCCGCGCTGTCTATCAAAATTAACTTTTTAACTTTTTCAGGATAAAGATTCACGAAACTAAGAGCGATTCTTCCCCCGTTGGAATGACCGATTAAAATTACCTTATCTTTCTCTTTGTCTATAATCTTCTTAAGCCACTTGACGTAATCCTGAAGTTTCCATACCTCATTGAGGTCTTCAGTTAGTCCGGGAATTTTTGGGAATTCGTAATCAATTCTTTTTTTATCCAAATTTGCCAAAAAATTCTTCCACTTGTCCAAGTTTTTTGTCCATCCGTGCAGGATAATTATTTTACTCATAATTCTTCGACTTCGCTCAGAACTAAAGTCCCCAGGCCTTTCTTCTATTTTGCCAGGCTTTCTCGCGCCTGACAAGTCTGTTCACATCTTTTTTATCTTGCAATAAATGCTCAATGACTCCTTCTAAAAATCTCGCGCCCTTAAAAAGCATTGCTTCTTCGCCTTTGATGTTTTTTAAAATATAATCAAGCGCCTCTTTTGGCATCAGGAAGGTTTGGGATATTTGGGAGATTGGGAGGATTGGGGGGATATATTTGGATACGCGCGGGCCTATTAGGATTATTTTTTCTAGCTTCATTTTTGAAATTATCCGTCCAATTTTTTCGTGTTCTACTTTTTCCTCATCTCCTAATTCGATCATGTCTCCTAAAATTAACCATTTGTTCCTTGAGGGATATTTATCAAACATTTCTAAAATATTTTTTACCCCGTCAGGAGTAGCGTTGTAAGTGCTGTCTATAATAGTAGTATTCTTAATTCCGGAAAAGAGGCTGCACCTTCCAGGCGCGGGGCTAAACTGTGAAAATGTATAGTCAGGTCTGATTTTAAGATAGTCAAGTAAAGCAATAGTCATTTGAATAGAGTAAAATATGCCTTTTGGAGTAATAAAGTTGATTGAATACTTTTTATGTTCGATATTAAATTCTGTACGATTCTTAAGGATTTTATAAGACTTTAGAGAAGCTTGGGAGATTGGGATGATTTGGGCAGCTGTTCGTACAAGCTGTTCTTTAATAAGGCTGGAATCCCCGTTTATAATTGCAAGTTTTTTTGTGTATTCCAAGAAAAATCCGAATTCGTATGCGATTGCATCGTCAACGGATTTGAAGTTATTGTTTTTTACTAATCGATCAAAGTTTATGCTATGAGTAAGACTTGAGCTTATCCACAAAGTGATTTCCGGTTGCAAAAAACTTGCCAGAAATTTTCCTTCTCCTGGCCTGTCGCAATCCGCTTCAACAACGTAAAGCTTTTCCTTCGGTATTGATTTAAAAGCCCTAAATGGCGCAAGGAAGAAAAGAAAAATCCACTCATCAGGAGTTAATTTTTTTCGTGTTAATCCCAGAATGTCAAAAGGAATTCCGTAGGAGCTGTTGGCATGATGGGAATACTTTGCGATTTTTCCAAGTTGAGATTCAAGCAAATGTAAAAGCGTGGTTTTTCCGCTTGACCCGGTGATAACTATAATTCTCGGTTTCCACAAGAAAAGCTGAATCTTAGCCCAAAATCTAAAATAATAAGCTATGGGAAAATACAGTATCCGCTTAATCTTTCCAACCATTCCCTAATTTTAACAGAAAGTAGGCTAGAATGACAAAAAGAGATTTTCCAAAGCAACGCGTTTACTAACGTTTGTGCCTTTAATATTCCCGTAGGTTTTTTGAAGTTTCCTCAAAAATTCCAAGTATTTAGGGTTGTTGTAGTTTTCTGCCAGTTTTGATCTCACAAAAATAGAGATTTTTTCAAGCCAGACGCTTGGATCTTCAGTGTTTCTCGCAACATCCTGGGCAATTCTCAATTTGGCAGCAATCTTGCCGTTAAATATCGTGTTTAAAATGTCATTGAATTTTTCGCTGTCCTCATTTATTGTTGGCATTTCTTTTTCTTTTAAGTCAATAATTTTGCAGCGGGAAAGGATAGTCGGCAGCAGAAGCTCTTTTCTTGCAATAGAAATGATAATTAGCGTATTTGCAGGCGGTTCTTCAAGAATCTTGAGCATTGCATTTTGCGCCTCTGTCGTAATATTTTCATAAGCTTTGATAATAACGGCTTTTGTTTTTCCGCGAAATGGTTTTAATAAAATTGATTTTTGGATACTTCTGATATCCTGAATTCCCATTATTTTTTCAAAAGTTTGTAAATCAATGTCAAGAGAATGGATCCCCTCTTCTTTTAAGAAATTCGAGATGTACGCAGCTGCCTTATCTTTATCTTTTGCAATAATCAAAAAACTCTGCATAAATTATCTCTTGTATTGTAGTTGATTTTTACTTATTATTAAAGTAATGCCTACTTCAGATTTAAATACACAACAGCTATCGGAACATAGGACGCTTCTTGATGTTTTGCTCGCGGATAATTTGGTAACTAAGGAGCAATACAATGACGTAAAAGTAAAAAGCGCCAGTCAAGGCGTCTCAAGCACGGACATTGTAGAGTCAATGGGTATAGTTGATGAAAAAAAAATGGCTGAAGAAAAAGCAAAGCTCCTTGGCGTTCCTTTTATATCTTTGGAGTCGGTTTCTTTTGCTCCTCAAGCTATTAGTCTTATTCCCAAAGCGGTTGTAGAAAGATTTTCTTTAATCCCTTTTCTGTATGACGATAAGGCTAAAACCGTATCTGTCGCAATGAGCAATCCGGCAGATTTGGAGGCTTTGCAGTTCGTAGCGCAAAAAACAGGTTTGACAGTGAAATCTTTTGCCGCATCCAAAGAAGAAGTGGATAAAGCTATAGGTGAACAATACAGTCAGGAAATTGTGGGAGAAGTCGGCGAGGCTCTTGCGGAAACAGAAGATTATAAAAAAACCCGGACAGTTGACAGTAAGCAAATAGGAGAAATAATAAGAGAGGCTCCAATCGCGAAAATAGTGTCAACTATTTTGGAATACGCGGTAACTTCGAGAGCCTCCGATGTTCACATAGAACCTCAAGAAGACAGAATGAGGGTTAGATACAGAATAGATGGAATTTTGTATGACAAATTAAGTCTTCCTAAAAATGTGCAGGACGCAGTAGTCTCGCGTATAAAAATTTTGTCGGAAATGAAAATAGACGAACACCGTATTCCTCAAGACGGCAGATTTAATTTTAAGACTGCGCAGGAAGAGGTGGATTTGCGCATATCTGTTTTGCCTACCGCATTTGGGGAAAAAATAGTCATGAGGCTCCTTCGGAAAACCGGCGGAATACCAACGCTGGATGAGCTTGGTCTGACAGGAAGTTCTTTGCGGAATCTGGAGACCGCGATGTTAAGACCGCATGGAATTATCATTGTCTGCGGTCCTACGGGAAGCGGTAAAACAACCACTCTTTACTCTGTTCTGGCAAAACTTAATACTACAAGAGTTAATATTATGTCGCTTGAAGATCCTATCGAGTATCAATTGCCCGGGGTAAATCAGGTCGCCGTAAATCCCGCAGTCGGACTTACTTTTGCAACAGGGCTGCGTGCCTTTCTGCGTCAGGACCCAAACATAATACTGGTTGGAGAAATACGAGACAAAGAAACAAATGAACTTGCTCTTCAAGCTGCTTTGACAGGCCATTTGGTTTTTTCCACCCTTCACACATCAAATGCTTCAGGAGCGCTCCCCCGTCTCCTTGATTTAGGAGCGGGTAATTTTCTTCTGGCGTCAACTATAAATGCAATTTTGGGACAAAGAATTGTCCGCAAAATTTGCGACAATTGCAAAGAGGAGTATGTTCCCCTGCCCCAAATTATGGAGGAGATTAAAAAAACATTGGGAAAGCTTTTCCCTCCCCAAACAACCGAGATCAAGTTAAGCCGCGGCAAAGGGTGCGATCAGTGCGGAACTTCAGGTTATTTGGGCAGAATCGGGATATTTGAAACTCTTCCCGTAACTCCCAAAATTTCAACTCTGGTATTGGAAAGCGCAGATAGTGCTACAATAGAAAAAGAAGCGGTTTTGGAAGGTATGATTACCTTAAAGCAAGACGGATACCTAAAAGTTTTGCGGGGAATAACAACAGTGGAAGAAGTGCTGCGCGTTGCGCAAGAGTAGCTTATGGATATTCAGGAACTTTTTGGAATAACAGTCAAGAAAAAAGCATCGGATCTGCATCTTTTGGCAGGAATTCCGCCTGCTCTTCGCGTGGACGGTTCTCTGACTTATCTTGCGGAATATGGCGCTCTGACCCCGCAGATTATCGAGGAAATGATATTTTCTCTGTTAACGCCTGCCCAAAAAGAATTGCTGCTGGCTAACAAGGAATTGGATTTCTCTATTGGTTTTGGCGGCGGAACCTATGGCGATCTTGGCCGTTTCCGAATTAATTTATATTATCAGAGAAGATATCTTTCGGGAGCTTTCCGATTGCTCCCTCCGAATGTATTAACAATAGAAGATCTTCATCTGCCTGACATTCTGCATTCTTTTTCGGATTTAACTCAAGGATTGGTTTTGGTTACAGGCCCCACAGGTCATGGCAAATCTACAACTTTGGCGGCCATCATCAATGAAATAAATCTTAAAAGGTCTGCTCATATTTTGACTATTGAAGACCCGATAGAATATGTTTACCCCGCAGGCAAAAGCATTATATCCCAGAGAGAAATGGGAATTGACACTCATTCGTGGGATTTTGCTCTGCGCGCTGCCCTGCGTGAAGATCCCGATGTGGTTTTGGTTGGAGAAATGAGAGATCCGGAAACCATCGCCGCAGCAATTACTATCGCAGAGACAGGTCATTTGGTTTTCTCAACTTTACATACGAATTCTGCGGCGCAAAGTATAGACAGAATTATTGATTCATTTCCCGCAAATCAGCAGCCCCAAATAAAAATTCAGCTTGCGGCTACGCTTAAAGGAATTGTCTCCCAGAGGCTTTTGCCTATGATAAGCGGAGGAAGAATAGCGGGTGTGGAGATTCTTCTTGGGACGTCCGCGGTCGCTAGTATAGTAAGGGAAGGGAAAACTCATCTTATAGATTCGGTTATACAAACGTCCAAAGATAAAGGCATGGTTAGTATTGACTCATCTTTGGCTGCGCTTGTTTTATCCGGAAGTGTTGCCGCGGAAACAGGAAAAAGCTATTCTCTGCATCCGGGAGACTTCACAAGAATGATTGGCTGAATATCTTTATAGACATGAAATTATATTACAAAGCTGTTGACAGCAAGGGCAAATCAGTGGACGGATTAATCGAGGCAAGAAGCACAAGCGAAGTAGCCATGTACCTTCGAAGCAAAGATCTAGTCCCCATAGAGATAACAAAAAAAGAAAAAAGCAATTTTGAAAATTTAATTCCCCTTATCGGAAACAAAATCAAGTCAAAAGACGTAGTGAATCTCACAAGACAGCTCTCCGCGATGCTCTCATCCGGACTTACGCTTTTGAGAAGTTTGGAAATTTATAAAAGCCAAATAGGGAATACGGCATTGATAGAAGTAATAGATGGCATTATAAAAGACATACAGGAGGGATCGAGTTTCTCGCAGGCAATCGCCAAATATCCCAAAGTTTTTTCACCGATTTATAGCGCTTTGATAGAAGCGTCGGAGGAGTCAGGACTTTTAGACAAAGCGTTTATCAGGCTTGCGGATACTTTGGAAAAGCAGGAGAAACTCAAGGGCACCTTGAAATCAGCGCTCACCTATCCTGCTATCGTTATCGCCATGATGACTTTGGTAAGCATTATCATGCTGATTTTTGTAATTCCTCAAGTGTCCTCGCTTTATAAAAGTCTTAATGTCGCCCTGCCTTTGCCAACGCGCATATTGATAGGTATTTCAAGTTTTCTGGTTTCGTTTTGGATAGTGCCGCTGATGCTTTCAGTTATCGGGGTGATTGCTTATAGCCGCTGGCACAAAACGGAAGAAGGAAGACTTATTGTAGACAGTATGCTTTTGAAAATTCCCATTTTTGGAAATCTTATGAAAAAAACAATTTTGGCGGAATTTTCAAGGACTTTGGGTATTTTGCTTGGGTCGGGAACTTTGGTTGTGGAGGCTTTGGGAAGAGTATCGGATATCGCGGGAAATATTCACTATAAAAATGCGATAGTTGATATAGCAAGAAGAGTTGAAAAAGGAATAACTATCGGAGATGCCATGTCTTTGTATTTTCTTTTTCCCCCGAATTTGGTGGAACTGGTAAAAATCGGGGAACAGACGGGAAAATTGGATGAGACGCTTGTTAAGGCGTCTGAATATTTTGAGAATGAAGTGGACCAGACTGTCAAGACTCTTTCGACCGCCCTGGAGCCGATTATCCTGGTAGTTCTGGGAATTGGAGTCGCATTTCTGGTTATTTCTATTCTGACCCCGATTTATCAGATAACATCGTCAATAAAATAGAGTTAGCTTCGTTTTCCCCTCTTGACAAGTATTGTAATTTCTGTCTTAATAATTAAAGAAGTTATAAATCATGAAATTATTAGGTAAGAAATTTTCAATTAATAAAGGTTTTACTCTAATTGAGCTTCTTGTTGTCATCGCGGTTCTTGGAGTCTTGGCAGCAGGAGTGTTGACAGCGATAAATCCTCTTAAAAAAATCAACCAAGCAAAAGATGCTAATGCAAAAAACGATGTTGCCCAAGTTGTTCAAGCTGCGCAAGCATATTTTACGGCAAATTCAGGACTATACCCTGCTGATACGGCAACTTTTACAAGTTCGGGTGAAATAAAAACCTTTCCTTCTAGTGTAACTTATGTGGTAAGCTCAGATAAGTCAGCAGCAGCAGCTTATGCTCAATCGAATGTAGATACCACTAAGTATTTTTGTTGGGATTCAACGATAAGTTCAGTTAAGGATACTACGACTTCGGCTCCTACGGCTGCAGCCACAACTTGCAATTAATTTCCATTTTTCTTTAAATCTTGTAAAATATATTTATTAATTGCATGATGTTTTCCTTTTTTATTATCGGATTATTTGTTGGGAGTTTTTTGAATGTTTTGGCAGATAGACTTTCGATTGTGGTTTGGGAAAAAGTGTGATATCATATTTTTATGAGTAATGAGAAGGCAAAGGCAGTGCTCCTTATAGAAAAAATACGCCTTGTTGAGAGTGAACTCTTTAGTCTTTCTGCGAAATACGGTGTAAAATCCGTTGAGGAGCTTGATAAAAAGATAAAGGGGGGCATGCTTACCGAGAAAATTGTCGGAGATGATATTTTTGCCTTGGATTATTTAATCGAGGAAAAAGAAAAACTTGAGCAGGAATTAACCAAGCTGCATATAAAAAAAAGCGAGGTATGGAAAAATTTGCAGAATTTGCTCGGATTGCCGAAATTGAGTTTTCGGATATAGTTCTTTCTGCGCAAAATCTTGGGAACAAATTGCGCATATATCTAAGAGACACCTCTTTTATTGATTTTTTCTTTACGGTCAAATTGCAAGCACGGAGGTTCTCAATACATTGGGAAAGAAAGCACATTAATGATGGCATTTTCCGTATCGATAACACACCTGATAGGAATTGGAAGGAGGTTAAAACATTCCCCTTGCATTTCCACAGCAGAACATATGAAAATGTAAATGTTCCCCCATTTTCAATCAATAAGCGGGATTCCCTACCTGTACTTTTCAGGAAATTTTTGCAGTTTGCAAGAGAAAATACGATATGACATTATTCTCTATTTTTATCTTCGGGCTTTTTGTTGGGAGTTTTTTGAATGTTTTAGCAGATAGGCTTCCCCGCGGAGAATCTGTAATTAAAGGAAGGTCGCATTGCGAGAAATGTAAAAAAAACCTTGAATGGTATGATTTAATTCCTCTGTTTTCGTTTTTACAGCTTAAAGGTAAGTGCCGATACTGCCGGACTCGCCTTTCACTTTTTTACCCAATAGTTGAGCTTACAACGGGAATAATGTTTTTAATCACAGCTGTTTTGACCTTCAATAATTTTCAATTTTCAATTTCTAATTTTCAATCAATTTCCAATTTCCAATTATTAAATTTTCAAACATTAATTCAATTAATTTATTATCTTTTCATCGTAAGCTCTTTGATTGTGATTTTTTTTGCGGATTTAAAATACGGAATCATTCCGGACGAGATTGTATTTCCAGCAATTATAGGTACTGTGCTAGTCAGAATTTTTAATTTTCAATTTTTAATTTTTAATCAATTTTCAATTTTCAATTATTTAATGTCCGGGTTAGGAGCGGGTATATTTTTTCTGGCATTGTTTCTGTTTACCCGCGGACGCGGGATGGGGTTTGGTGATGTGAAATTCGCGTTTTTAATGGGTTTGGTTTTGGGATTTCCCAACATTATTGTTAGTTTGTACATAGCTTTCTTGACAGGCGCGATTATTGGCATCATACTAATGATATGGGGGAAAAAAAGATTTTTCGGAACAGCAATTCCCTTCGGCCCTTTTTTGGTTTTGGGAACATTTGCAGCGTTATTTTGGGGAGAAATTATTTTTCAAAAAGCAGGATCCGCACTGGGTTTACTTTAATAGAGTTGTTAATAGCGATTGCGATAATAGGAATTTTGGCATCTTCGGCAATTGTCGTTATGAACCCCATGGGACAGTTCGCGAAAACCCATGACGCGCAAAGAAAAAACGATCTTGAACAAATAAGACAGGCGTTGGATATGTATTACAGCGATAACAATAGTTATCCTGCTGATGGAGGCACAGGGAAAATAGACGGTAAAGATTGGGGTACGTCCTGGGCTCCGTATATGACTAAACTTCCCAAAGATCCTTCATCTCCAAGTAAAGATTATCGCTACGAGTCTCCTGTTAGCGGGGATGCCGGAGCGTACAGGCTGTATGCAACTCTGGAAAGATGCTCTGATTCCCAGACTACTCCCGGAGTAGATTGTTTGCGGCCGGAAAATTACAGCATTAATTCTTCCAATTTGGCCACATTAGCTCTCATTCCCACCCCCACCCCCACACTTACGCCTACTCCAACAGCTACTCTAACCCCCACCCCATGGCCAGTCAAAAAAGTATTCGTTACGAGCACAACTCATACTGGAGATCTGAAAACCGCAGGATCAGGCAGCGACGGTTTGGACGGCGCAAATAAGCTATGTCAGTCAAAAGCAAATGCTGGCGGATTAACCGGCACATATAAAGCATGGCTTAGTAGTGGTACGATTTCAGCAAGAGACAGGCTTACTCATGGGCTATCGGCCTATAAAAAAACAGACGCAAGCGGAACAGTAGTAGCCAATAACTGGAGCGATTTAACAGACGGTCAGCTAAAAAGTCCCATTAATTTTAATGAAAAAAAGATAAAACAATCAGGCACGATTTCCGTATGGACGAATACAAAAACTGATGGAAGTTTGGCCGGCTCAAATTCCTGCGGTGATTGGGAAAAGAGCGGCGCATCGTATAAGTCGGTTTATGGATCAGGTGAATTTCTAAGTAGTTTGTGGACATTCAGGACAAGTTCATCCTGCAATAACAGTTACAGACTTTATTGTATTGAACAATGAAAATAAAAATTGTTAAATTGCTAAATTGTTATATTGCTAAAACCAGAGGGTTTACTTTGGTTGAGTTGCTTATTGCAATGGCTATTATTTCCATTTTGGCAACGGGTTTGATTGTAATTATAAATCCCATTACTCAAATTCAGAAAGCCAATGATGCGAGAAGGAAAGGAGACCTTGCGCAAATTCAGAAAGCTCTGGAAACGTATTATCAGGACAATAGAAAATATCCCGCATCTTCCGTTGATTATGAGATAATTGCAGGAGACAGTGCTATTGAATGGGGCGATACGTGGATGCCTTATATGGGCAATTTGCCTGAAGACTTAAATCCTTCGTTAAAGAAGTATGTTTACTATAGTGATGGACAGACTTATTATCTTTATGCTAGTCTGGATAGAGGCGCGAATGATCCGCAGGCATGCAGCGGAGCCGTTTGCGCGAGCTTAGCGTCAAACGGTATATCTCCCGAAAAATGCGCTGTTAGCGGAAGCGCTGTTTGTAATTACGGGATATCAAGTCCGAATGTTAGTCCATGAAAACAATTTTTATTAGTGTCATCCTGAACTCGTTTCAGGATCTAATTCTTGAAAAAACGAGATGCCGAAATAAATTCGGCATGACAAAGAGAATGGAGGGATTTACGCTGATTGAACTTCTCATCGCGATAATAATTATTGGTATTTTGATAACAGGTTTAATCGCAGTTATAAATCCCGCTGGTCAAATTCAGAAAGCCAATGATGCGAGAAGGAAAGGAGACCTTTCCCAAATTCAAAAAGCGCTGGAAATTTACTATCAGACGAATAGGTCTTATCCTCCCAATCCGTCGGTTGGAGATTATAGAATAAAAGGTCTGGATGGAATTACTGTTAATTGGGGCGACTCATGGCTTCCTTTTATGGGTAATTTGCCCAAAGACCCGAATTCTTCAAGGAAATACGTTTATTACGCGAGCGGGCAAACTTATTATCTATACGCAAGTTTGGACAGAGGCAAGGAGGATCCGGGGGTATGTAATAATGGAGCGGATTGCCAGAGTGTTCCGGCGGCTAATCTTTGCGGGTCCGGAAATGTATGTAATTACGGAGTGTCAAGCCCGAATGTGAGCCCATGAAGACAATTTTTATTAGTGTCATCCTGAACTGCGCCACCTCCGTTGAGGAAAGTCCTCTTGGAGGATTTCAGGATCTATTTCCTGAAAAAACGAGATGCCGAAATAAATTCGGCATGACAAAAAGAGCAACAGGGGGTTTTACCCTCATTGAGCTTTTGGTTGTGATTGGCATTATTGGTATTTTGACGGCTTTTCTAATGGCGAATTTTGTTGGAATAAGACAAAGGGCCCGGGACGGAGCGCGCAAGAGCGATCTTCGGCAAATTCAAGCGGCTCTGGAGCTTTACAGGTCGGACAAAAGCGCATATCCGACAGCATTGCCTGCGTGCGAGGCTTCCCTTACCGATGGCGCAGATCCGCCGGTAACCTACATGCAAAAAATTCCCTGCGATCCGTTGAGTACTCCTGCTTATGCTTATAATTCCAATGGAAGCACGTATTCGCTTATTGCCTGTCTTGAAAATAAAAATGATTCTCAGAAAGATACGGTTTTACCCGACCCTAATCCCTGCAATCAATCAACTAATTTTGCGTATACTCTTCAGAACCCATGATGACAATTTTCAATTTGCAATTTTCAATTTGCAATTTACGAAGACAACGGGGTTTTACCTTTATTGAACTCATGATTGCGTTGAGCATCATGTCTATTCTGAGTACTGTTGGTATTGCTGGATTTAGATCTTACAGTCAGACTCAAGTTTTGCAGGCAGCAGTCAATGAGTTCTCAACCGCGTTAAATACAGCAAGATCCAAAGCTTTGTCGCAGGTAAAACCTTCCGCTTGCGGTTCCGCAAAGACTTTGGATGGTTATGGAATAAAAGTTTCAGCAGATTCCGGGACTCCAAAATATAGCTATAATATGTTTTTTACATGTTCGGGGTCTGATATGCCGGCTGATAAGGAGAAGATTTTTCCGAAAGACATTATTTTTTCCGACGTTGACAACGGAAAATCTTTTTTCTTTCCAACGCTAACAGAAGGAGCGCAAGCGCCTGCGCAAGTAACTATTTCCGGTTACGGGAAAAGTAAAATTGTTTCGGTTAATTCTTTGGGAGGAGTAAGCGGCGAACCTCTCCCTACTCCTATTCCACTCCCCACCCCCACTCCTGTTTCTCCACCGCATTATATTGCTAAATGGGGTACTCCGGGTTCAGGCGACGGGCAATTCAACAATCCTTACGGCATAGCTATTGACTCAAACAACAACATTTATGTTGCGGAGAGAACTAATAATCGCATTCAAAAGTTTAACTCAGCAGGAACATTTATAACCAAATGGGGTACTCCGGGTTCAGGCGATGGACAATTCAATGATCTTTACGGTATTGCTGTTGATTCAAGCGACAATATTTATGCTACCGAAATAGGCAATAGCCGCGTCCAAAAGTTTGCGTCAGATGGAGTATTTATAGCCAAATGGGGTACTGCAGGAGCAGGCGACGGACAATTCAATTTCCCGACAGGCATTACTGCTGATTTAAGCAGCAATATTTACGTTGTGGATATGGGCAATAATCGTATTCAAAAATTTAATTCAGCAGGAACATTTATAACCAAATGGGGTACTGCAGGAGCAGGCGACGGACAATTTAAAGTTCCTGTCGGCGTAACTGCTGATTTAAGCAACAATATTTATGTTACAGAAAGAACCAATAATCGTATTCAAAAATTTAATTCAGCAGGAACATTTATAACCAAATGGGGTACTGCAGGAGCAGGCAATGGACAATTTAATGACCCTTTTGATATCGCCTTTGATTTAGACAGCGGCGTCTACGTAAGCGATAAGGGCAATCATCGTGTTCAGAAGTTTGATTTATCAGGGGGCTATCTTGTCCAATGGGGTGGCTTCGGTTCAGGTAACGGACAATTCAATAATCCTACCGGCATTGGCGTTGATTCAAGCAGCAATATTTATGTTGCGGAATCAGGCAATCATCGTGTTCAGAAATTTGCTCCGTAGTATGAAAAAACAAAAATCATTGCAGTCCGGTCAAACGCTTTTGGAGATTTTACTTGCCTTTAGCGTTTCCGTGTTAGTTTTGAGCGCTATTGTTATAGGGGTAACAGGCTCTTTAAATAACGCTAACTATACAAAGAATCAGAACTTGGCCAATTCTTATGCTCAGGAAGGAATGGCTGTTGTGAGGCAAATAAGAGATTCCAGTTGGGAAAATTTTTTTAATATGACAGATGCTAAAAATTATTGTCTTCCATCGTCGAACATTTTGGCTGCAAATTTTAGCCCTGACTGTATAACTACGGGTGACGGGAAAGTTGGAATTTTCGAAAGAAGTGTAGTCATATATCATGATTCAGATGATTGTCCGAATAAAAAAATGCCCGGAACACAAGTTACTGTAAAAGTTGCCTGGTCGGACAGTAAATGTTCTACTGAAAACCTCTATTGTCATAATGTTAAATTAATTTCCTGCTTTTCAAATATTGACGAGAGAGAAGAACCATGAAACCAAAGTCAAAAGTAGGCAAAGAGGGGTTTACGCTGGTAGAATTATTGGCATCAATTGCTGTTCTTGTTGCCGTAGGATCGGTTATCGCGGGCATAATAACAGCTTCATTAAGAGGAACGAATAAAACAAATGTGATTGAAAATATCAGAGAAAATGGAAATTATGCCCTTAGCCAAATATCAAGAAGCATAGAATATGCGCAGGCATTTAACGGATTAAGCGATAACGGAACAGACTATACGGTAAGCTGTCGTTTTTCAACGTCCCCTACTCCAGCCCCGGTTGAAACTCCGTACAAGTTTGTGAAAGTAACCCCATCCAACAGCAATTCGATAGAATACAGCTGCGCAATCTCAACGCCTGCGACAATTACTTCAAACGGAGCTTCGATGATAGATACCAGCTCTATCGTTTTAACAGACTGCGTTATTGCTTGCGTGCAGACCAGAGCAACAGACTTACCAATAGTTAAGGTAGGCTTTAAGCTTGGTCCCAAAAAAAACCCAACCGGTCTTGCAGAGACTAGCTCTCCTCCAATTTTGTTTGAAACCTCCATTACAATAAGAAACTACAAAAAATAACTGCCTATTTTTATTGACATATTTTTGACATCCTTTGACACCCTTAATCCTCTTGAAAATAAAAAATAACGTATCTATATTTAATCTATGTTAACGCAATCTGATTTATCCCAAATTGGAAGAATCATGGAGCCAATTAAAACAGGCATTAGCTCTTTAAAGCAGGATGTTGGAGTTTTGAAACAAGATGTTGGTTCTTTGAAAAAAAATGTGAGGCATATTAAAAAAACTGTGGATGTAATGATTGATCTTTTTGACAGGCAAGACATAAGATTAAGCAAAAGGGTTGATAAGACTGAGGCTCATCTTGGCTTAACAACCCCATAATCTTTGACGCTCTCGCTTTAATCTTCCACCAATGCAAAATCGTACCCCCAAGCCCGCTTCCTCATTTAAATTTAGTCCTTGATTTCCATCCTGGAATTGCTAAAATATAGTCATGAATACAGTAACAGTTCCTGCAAAAACTATTAATGATATATTTTCTCGTCTTGACGAGCTGACTAAAGCTGTGAAAAAAATCAGCGCAAGGCTTTTAAACGAAGAGCCTCGTTATGGAAGCGATGAATGGTGGAATAAAGAAATAAAAGAAGCCGAGAATGAATTTAAAAAGGGAAAAGGTGTTCTTTTCCAATCTGGCAAAGATGCAATAAAATGGCTAAATTCTTAAAGCCCCGTTTTTATCCCAAATTCGAAAAGAGATTCAAAAAACTTCATCCATTGTTAAAAAAGAAATTTGAAAAACAACTAGAATTTATCCTTACAAATCCACGCCATCCATCGCTTAACTTAAAGAAAATGGCAGGATTAGATATGTTTGAAGCCAGACTCGATTATCATAATCGTTTTGTTTTTAAAATTGTTGATGATGAAATATGGTTTTACTCAATTGGTCCGCATGATGAAGGATTGGGAAAAAATTAATTGAATTTGACTCTGTGTTATTTTTCCCTTACCATAAAACCATTGGCAAATATTGAGTTTAGCAAATATGGAACAGAATTTCCCAACCGTGAACAATGAACCAACTGACAAAAAGCCTCATCCCCTGACAGCCCTTGCATTTCTGGAAGTAGGATTGTTTGAGGTAGTTTTTGTTAGTGTTATGGTTTTACTTATCTTCGGAACTCTTAATTACTTCAACATCCTTTATGTTTCAGAAACCTTCCCCA
>CAZRWL010000012.1:0-32324 GCA_964603935.1 uncultured Gammaproteobacteria bacterium
CGGATGAGGTTGTTGCAGTCGGAGCTGCTGTTCAGGGCGGAGTTTTGGGCGGAGAAGTAAAAGATGTTTTGCTTTTGGATGTAACTCCTTTGACTTTGGGGATTGAAACGTTAGGCAGTGTTTCAACTCCTTTGATATCTAAGAATACAACAATTCCAACAAGCAAGTCTCAAGTATTTTCTACGGCTGCGGATAACCAGACCCAGGTTGAAATAAATGTTTTGCAGGGAGAGCGTCCGATGGCTTCCGACAACAAAAGTCTTGGCCGTTTTATTCTTGACGGGATTCCTCCTGCGCCCCGCGGAGTTCCGCAAGTTGAAGTTACGTTCGATATTGATGCTTCAGGAATATTAAATGTAAAAGCCAAAGATAAGGCTTCGGGGAAAGAGCAGAGCATTAAAATTACCGGATCAACCGGTTTGTCCAAAGATGAGATTGAGAGAATGACCAAGGAAGCCGAAGCGCATGCTAAAGAAGATCAAGAGAAAAAAGAAAAAATAGATAGCCGTAATGCTGCGGATTCCCTCATCTTTACCGCGGAAAAGAGTCTTAAAGATGCGGGAGATAAGGCTGCTCCTGATTTGAAGAAGGAAGTTGAGGATAAAATAGCGGATCTTAAGAAAATTTTGGATACGGGAACAAAAGAGGAGTTGGAAACAAAAACAAAAGATTTATCAGATAGCTTACAAAAGGTAGGTCAGGCAATGAGTCAGCAGCAGCCACAGCAAGGTCAATCAGCGGGCAATTCACAGCAAACAGCAGGAAATGGCGAGAAGAAGACGGAAGAGTCCTCCTCCGCTAAAGCTTCGGAGGATAAACCGGTTGAGGGAGAAGTGGTTAACTAATTATAGTTAATAGTGAATAATGAAAAATTGAGCGCGAGGAGCGCTTATTTAGTATAATAAGAACCTATGGATAAAGATTATTATCAAGCTCTTGGTGTTACAAAATCCGCAACTGCGGACGAAATAAAAAAAGCTTATCGTAAGCTTGCTTTGCAATATCATCCTGATCGTAATAAAGGAAAAGATGCGGAGACAAAATTTAAAGAAGCTACGAAAGCATACGAGGTTTTGTCGGACCCGCAAAAAAAGCAAGCTTATGACCAATTTGGTCATGCAGCTTTTGAACAGGGAGCGGGTCAGCAAGGGCCCTTCGGCGGAGCTCAGGGCGGGCCTTTTTCCTACACATATTCAACAGGCGGAGATAGAGGAGCAGGGTTTGATTTCGGAGGATTTAACGACCCATTTGAAATATTTGAACAGTTTTTTGGCGGCGCATCTCCCTTTGGTTCACGTTCTCGGCACAGAGAAGCTTATTCTCTAACTTTGGATTTCCTTGAGGCGGTTAATGGAGTTACCAAGAAAGTCACAATTAATAATAAATCCCAGACAATCAAAATCCCTGCGGGCGTTGATGAGGGATCCAGAATCCGTTTTGGTGATTACGATATAGTTGTATCGGTTAATTCTGATCGGAGATTTCAGAGAGAGGGCTTTGACATTATCGGAAACAAAGAAATTTCTTTTGCTCAGGCTGCCTTGGGAGGAGAGGTAAATATTGAAACAATTGATGGAAATTTAAAGCTTAAAATTCCTGCCGGAACACAACCTGGGACAGCAATAAGACTGCAGGGAAAAGGCGTTCCGCATCTGCACGGAAGCGGCCGCGGAGATCATTATATTAGAATAAAAGTTACGGTTCCGAAGCATTTGACAGGAAAACAAAAAAAGCTTTTGGAAGAATTTCAGAATGAAGGTGGCAAAAAATCCTGGTTCTAGAAGTACAATTTGTAATTTTTAGACAGACTTCATATACTAGATTTGAGATGTTTTATTTGAATCTTCCCTTAATCGTTTTGAAATTTTGGTATCTGGAAGCGCCGCTTGGTTTAATTTCCTTTTTTGCCTCATTGAACTCCGCATTCTTAAATTTATTTTCTCTGCCTCTTCTAATAAAAACTTATTTTAAACCCTGGAAAAATGAATACAGGAAGGGATTGGTTGGCTTTTCTATCGTAATGGGGATGTTTGTCAAAACAATCGTTATTATTGCCGATACTGTTTTGCTGGGGACGCTTTTGATATTTGAGACAATTTTTACTATAAGTTTTGTTGTTTGGCCTGTTGCTATTGTAATGTTATTTTTCTTAAAACTATGATTCATTACGCCAGAATTTATTCTTTCTACAGCAGTTTATTCCTAAGGCTATTGAGAATAGTTATTTTTATCTGGTTATTGGGACTGATTTATCTGAGCTTATCTTTTGAGTTTTCCTTAACCGTTTCCTCTACTGTTCCAATATTCTTTTTATCGGTTTTTATAATGTGGGAGATATTTTTTCGGTTTAAAGTCGTGAGAATGTCTCCTCCTATTTTGGTAAAAGATAACGATGGGGTCAATACCTATAACTCTTTTACTCTTGAGGCATTGAGTATTTTCGTAGAATCGGGAAGTTCAATAAATATAATTAAAATGCTTCTTAATAAGCCTCAAATTATATTTATTTTGCAAAAAGCAAATTTCACAGAGAAAGACGTTCTTCTTACCGAAATTTCTAAAGGGTCTATAGCTAATCTGGCTTTTGAAAACTGTAAGAGTATGAAAAGTAAATACGTAACAACTATGGATATTTTTACAGCATACATACTCTTAACAGAAGACCGGTCGCAATTATTATTTAATAAAGAATTAAAAAAAGAAGAGTTGATAAATATTCTTTATTGGGCCAAAAATACAAATTCTCAAGAGGAGAACGATAATCCCCTTAGGATAAAGTTTGAAGGAGAAGGAATAGGTGAGGGATGGGTAACCGGATGGACTCTTGAGACAGGTAAGCACATGTCTGACATGACAAGGGACGCTTTAAATAAAAAACCGATGTTTTTGGGGCGGGAAGACCAATACGGCGAAGTTATTGCGGCATTAAGCAAGAATAGAAGCATTCTTTTGATCGGAGAACCTGGCAGCGGAAGAAAATCTCTTGTTAATGCTTTGGCTTTTGAAAGCTTTGCAGGCAGAGTAAAAGGCAATTTATATCATCAGAGATTTTACCAAGTACTAATAGACAGTCTATTGGCGGGAATTCAAAATCAAGGGCAATTGGAAGAACGTCTGGATAATATCATCTTGGAAATTTGTCATTCGGGAAATGTTATAGTTTTTATTCCTAATTTTGAAAATATTTTGGGGTCTCCCACTTTTAATACTGACTTATCGGGGGCGTTCATTCCATATTTGGAAAAAGGAATTATAAGAATAATTGCGAGTATTACTCCCGGATCATATGAAAAATTTGTTGAACCAAAACATACTCTAGCAAGCGTTTTTGAAATTATAAAGCTTGAAGAGCCGGATAAGGAGGCTGTCTTCAGAATGCTTTTGCGGAAAACTCCGGAAATTGAAAAAAGTAATAAAATTGCAATTTCCTACAAAGCTATTGTTGCCGTTTCTAATTTGGCTCTCAAATATCTTCAGGGCAGAGTGATGCCCGGATCAGGAGTAAGACTCCTTGAGGATACTGCAAGCGCAGCTTCTTTATCCGGCAAGAAAATTGTTGAAGCGCAGGATGTAATAGATAAAGTTGAAGCTAAGTCCAAAATTGCTGTTGGCGCTCCGTCAGAAGAAGAAAAAAGCTTACTGCTTCATTTGGAAGGCGAGTTATCCAGATACGTTGTCGGACAAAAAGACGCTATTTTTGGAGTTTCGGATGCCGTAAGAAGAGTGAGAGCGGGACTGAACAATAAAGAAAAACCAATCTCATTCTTGTTTCTGGGCCCAACAGGAGTAGGAAAAACACATACTGCAAAGGCGTTAGCAAAGATATATTTTAAAGGTGAGGATAAAATGATTAGGTTTGACATGAGTGAATATTCAACGGAAGAAAGCGTAAGGCGTTTTTTAGGAGGATTAACAGGAGCAAACGGTATAACGGATGCAGTACGCGAACACCCGTTCTCTTTAGTTTTGCTGGATGAATTTGAAAAATCAAGTCCAAAAATTATTGATCTTTTTCTTCAGGTTTTGGATGACGGAAAGCTTACGGACAACATGAGCAGAACTGTTTCTTTTACAGATACTATAATTATTGCAACATCCAATGCCACGTCGGAATATATTCGGGAAGAAATTGCCAAGAAAAAAACTGTTGACGGCAATTTTCAGAAAAATTTGCTGGGATTTTTGCAGGAAAAAGGCATATTCAGGCCGGAACTTTTAAATAGGTTCGATGGGATAATTGTTTTTAAGCCTTTGGTTAAAGAAGAGATTTTGCAAATTGTAGGATTGATACTTACGGATGTATCAAGAAGACTTCTGGAAAAAGATATTATTGTCAATTTTGATGAAAAAGCAGCTGAAAAGATTGCGAGAGAAGGATGTGATGAGCAATTTGGCGCCCGCCCTCTTGCTCGTTTTATCCAGGACAACATCGAAAATCTTCTGGCGCAAAAAATATTGAAAGAAGAAATTAAAAGAGGAAATAAGGTGTTGGTTTCCGCAAATGATGCTAATATGATAACAGTTGCTGTTTCGTAAATTTATGAACGAGAAAATAACAGGATATCTGCTTCTTCTTTTGGGACTTGGAATAATGATCTTTTGCGTTGTGAATATAGTTATGGTTTTTACCGATAAAGCAGAACCTTTTCCGGTTTTTAATATCAAATCCGGTAGTTCGACGAATACACCGGACTTAAATAATCTCGTTGCTCAATTGCAGAAAAATAATCCTAATGCTTCTCAATTGCAGTTGCCAAAAATCGATATTCTTCCGCCCGAATCTCTGAATCAAATGCTGAATCTTTCTACTCAATTTTTTCTGATGACATTTATTTTGGGTTTTGGCTACAAAATCGCAAGTCTGGGCGTTCAGCTTATCCGCCCGATTAACATAAAATTAAAAACACCTCAAGCCCCTTAAAGCATTAAAATTTGACGTATTGACAATCTGAACTTTTTGTTTAATAATAAACTTGTTTTATGGCACAAGAAGTTTTTGCTCCGGGAAAAACACCAGCAGGTGAATGAAAATCTCCCCTTACGGACTTTGTTCGCCGCATGGATTTGAATTCATTTTCAGCAGAGGAAGTTCTGGATAGATTATTCAGTAACTTAAGTCTTCCGGACGAAGAACAAACTAATGATGGCTCTTTCAAAACAGTAATTTTTCCTGATAAATCGCAAATCCGAATAGGAAGACATTACTTTGCTACGGATATGGGAGGAGATTATTTTGATACTGTTTTTGATGTCAGCATGAATGGGTCTTTCGGCTATTTAGCGCATCGTCATGCTCTTATTGTTAGAGTTTCGATTCCTCAATTTATTGAAATAGCCGGTTTTAAGCAAGTTGTTCCAATATCAAGGAATGAAAAAAATAGTTTTACGATAGGGCTTCCCGAGGATAAGCGAGTGGCAATAGGAGCAGCTTTGGTTAATTGGACCAAAGAAAGCATAGAACAGGGCAAAGTTCCTCCGTTTCCCGGCAAGTTGACTTTTTCCCGATAAATTTATTTTTTTAAACTTCGTCGTGGGCGCCGATATCGGCAAAAATTTCAGAATTTCTTTTTAAACTCTAATTTCTGATAGCATTCTGCTTTCCATCTAGCAGATGCGCCACGGCACCAAGATTTAGCAAATAAACGCTTTTTTAGCTTGTTTGGTTTAATAGAGACTTTTGCTTTAATGTATGATATATAAAGATTATACATCAATAGCGACAGCAAATTAATTCAAATTCATCACTCCTTAATGTCATTGCGAGCGAAGCGAAGCAATCTCTATAATTGAGTTATGTTTACTAAACAATACTATGTATATATTGCGACAAACAAGATAAACACTGTGCTATATACTGGCGTAACAAATAATTTAACAAGAAGAATGTATGAGGATAAAAATAAAATGATTGAAGGGTTTACTTCAAAATATAATATTAAGAGACTTGTTTATTACGAAGTATTTGAGGATATTAATGAAGCAATTAAAAAAGAAAAACAAATTAAGGGAGGGTCAAGACAAAAGAAAATTGATTTGATTAACAAACAAAATCCAGAATTTAAAGATCTTTATTCGGAAATTATTAAGTAAGATTGCTTCGTCTCTACGCTCCTCGCAATGACAAGGAATCTGTATTGAACGGGGAAGCTATGTCTGGTATAATGGTACACATTATGCCGGCAGTTCAGAGAAGTGAATTTTTATTAGCATTGAATCAAGTCGCCAACGAGCGGGGAGTTAATGTTGAGGTTGTTTTGGACACTGTAAAAAACGCTATTTTGGCAGCCTACAAGAAAGATCATCCGGAAGCTGAACTCGAGGAGTATTCTGCAACTTTGGATAAAAATACAGGTGAAGCTACTATTTTACGCAAAAATAAAGATGTTACGCCTCCCGGATTTGGAAGGATCGCAGCTCAAACAGCAAGACAGGTAATACTTCAGAAAATCAGGGAAAAAGAAAAAGAAGCAATAATCGCGGATTATAAATTAAGAGTCGGAACAATTGTCAATGGAATGATTTTACGATTTGCCGGGCCGAATATTATCGTTGATGTTGGAAAAACAGAGGCATTGATGCCGATTCCCGAGCAAATTCCAAATGAAAGATACCGTCTGAATCAAAGACTTGCTGTTTACATCTTGGAAATCAGAAGCGGCATAAAAGGAGAGGATATAATAGTTTCCCGCGCCAGCAATGGATTGCTGGAGGGATTGTTTAAAAGAGAAGTTCCCGAAGTCGCAAAGGGAAGCGTTGTCATAAAGAACATCGCAAGAGAACCTGGAGCAAGAAGCAAAGTGGCTGTTTTTTCAAATCAACAGGGAATAGATCCTGTTGGAAGCTGTGTCGGACAAAGAGGAGTCAGAGTGCAGGCTATAATTGCTGAATTTGGCGGACTTGAAAAAATTGACATTATTCAGTGGCAGGAAAATGCGAGAGATTATATTGCCCAAGCGCTTTCTCCTGCGAAAAATGTTAGAGTTGAATTGGACAAGGCTATGGCGGACAAGTCGGAAGGGCAAGAAAGAGTAGCTCATGTATTTGTTCCGGTTGAAGAGCTTTCTTTAGCGATTGGAAGGGATGGGCAGAATGTCCGGCTTGCTTCAAAATTAACAGATTACAGGATTGAAATCGAAGAAGATAAAACAGTAGTAAAAGAAAAAGTATCAAAAGAAGAGAAAGTATCAAAAGTATCGAAAGGAGAAGAAAAGAAGGCGGAAGATGAAAAGATTGAAGAGGTTAAGGCTGAAGAAAAAACAGTAGGAGTTGGAGAAAAACAGGTAAAATCCCAAGCTCAAAATGACAAATCCCAAACAAATTCAAATGACCAAATTCAAAATGAAAAAGTTTAATTTTGAAAATTTGAATTCAGTTGATATATGGCAAAGAAAAATATTAAGCTTAAAGAAGATTCAGAAAGCAATGCGCGTCCACGCCTGTCCACTTCGTTTGCAGGCGAGCTCCCTCGCGTAAACGCTCAGTCCGCTCCCCCTGTTGTTGCAGTTTTGGGTCATGTTGATCATGGTAAAACTTCACTTTTGGACGCAGTCCGCAAAACAAATGTCGCTTCAAGAGAGCATGGGGGAATTACTCAAGGCATTGGCGCTTCAAGCGTAGACATAACGGTTGAAGGAGTTGAAAAATCGATCACTTTCATAGACACCCCGGGGCATGAAGCCTTTACCCACATGAGAGGTCGGGGAGCACAGGCGGCGGATATAGGATTATTAGTAGTTTCATCCGTTGACGGCGTAATGCCCCAGACAAAGGAGAGCATAGAGCTTTTGAAAAAAGCGCAAATCCCATTTATCGTTGTTCTGACTAAATCAGATGTTCCCGGAATTCAGGAGGAGAAAGTCAAAGGGCAATTAGTGAAAGAAGGAGTTTTGCTGGAAGGTTATGGGGGAGATATTCCGTATATTTCCGTATCTAGCAAGACAAATACGAACATAAAGGAATTGTTGGAGTTGATTTCTCTTGTTTTCGACATGAAACAAAAGCCAATTTTAGATAGCAGCCTAAAAGGCATTGTTATTGAATCCCGTCTTGATCAAAAATCAGGGCCAAGAGCAACGGTTGTGATTAAGTCCGGAGAGTTAGAAGTTAGAGATGAAATTCAGTGTGATGGAATAAAGGCAAGGGTTAGAACAATAATTAACGATAAGGGTATTCATTTGGAAAAAGCAGGGATTGGGGAAGCTGTAGAGGTTTTGGGATTTGAAAAAGTGCCAATGGTGGGGGGAATAGTAACCACAATTTCAAATTTCAAATTTCAAATTTCAAATTCGGTTGGGAGTTCTTCCTCTTCTGCCACCCCTTTAGTTTCTTTACCTTTTCACTCTGGGCAGGAGGCAATGCCGATGCCTGAGGATTTTTTAAATGCAAAAGAAGTGCCCACTCTCTCTATAGTTCTATGCGCTGATAATCAAGGATCTTTGGAGGCAATTATCCGGTCTTTGCCTTCAGAAATTAATATAGCTCTTCAAAAAACAGGAGATATTACGACCACAGATATTCTGCTTGCAAAATCAATTAACGCAATAGTTTTGGGTTTTAATGTGAAAATCAAGCCGGAAATTGCAAAATTTGCTGTTCAGGAGAAAGTCTTGGCCAAAAACTACAAGATTATCTACGAGTTAATATCGGAGATAAAAGATGTGTTGGAAGGTAAGCAGCTGGCGCTTGTTGAAGAGATATATGGAAGAGCGAAAGTGCTTGCGTCTTTTCCCTTTGAGAAGACAAAAGTTCTAGGAGTCAAGGTTCTGGAGGGCAGAGTAGCGCGCGGAGACAAAGTCCGTCTGATCAGAAATCCGTCAGCTGACGGAGAAATTATCGGAGAAAGCGTAATTAGTTCGGTGAGAAGCAGCAAAAATATTGTTTCAAAAATAGAAGAAGGACAGGAGGGCGGAGTTATTCTGACTCCTTCCCTTGACTTTACTATAGGGGATATGCTAATATGCCATGGTTAAACTATGGACAATGTAATGCTTGAAAAGGTCAAAGACCTTCTTGCTAAAAACGAAAACATCGGTATTGCTATTGGCCGTAATCCCGGTATTGATCAGATGGCTGCAGCGTTATCTTTGTATCTTGCGCTTTCAGAAACCTCTAAGAAAATTGACATTGTTTGTCCTACAGAGCCAATAGTGGAGGTGTCCTCGCTGGTTGGAATTAATAAGGTTAAAAAATCTTTTGACGGAGGAGCAAACGGAGATTTAACAGTGTCCTTTCCGTATGAAGAAGGAGAAATAGAGAAAATTTCCTACACTCTTGAGGATGGAAAGCTAAATATCTTGGTTAAAGCAGGCGAAAATGGCCTTTCTTTTAATGAGAAAGATGTAGAGTACAAAAGAGAGGGAGCAGCTCCGGGCCTGGTTTTTGTCGTAGGAACTCCGAGAATATCGGATTTGGGAACAGCTTTTGACATGGAGACTTTTAAGGACTCAAAGGTAATAAATATAGACTATAAACCGGAAAATCAGGGATTCGGAGACATACCTCTTCTGGGCAGTCATGCGTCCTCTGTCTGTGAGCTCATGGCGAACCTTATTGCTTCCTTGTCTCTCAAAATGGATATTGATATCGCCTCCAATCTTCTGACCGGAATTATTAGCGCAACAGATAATTTCCAAAGTTCCGCAACGAGTCCATTGGCTTTTGAAAGCGCTTCGGTTCTTTTGAAAAAAGGCGCGGTTAGAAAATCAAAGACGCTATCGGTATCCGATATCAAAGGAGATGCTTTTTTCAGTCCAAAAACTGTTAAACCCTCCTTTCCTAAAATTTCAAAAGGAACTGAGGAGAAAAAACCCGAGATAAAGTTGGGCGAGAACAACCCTCCTGATGATTGGCTTGCTCCAAAGATTTACAAAGGCTCGACCTCGATATAAAATAATATTGCTTTTTTGTTTAAACATGACAATAGAAACAGCGCCAAGTCATTTTCCGTTAAATTTGCCTGATAGAATAGTAGAATCTTCGGAGTCTTCCATTTCCAGAACCCTTCAAAACGCAGTTACGAATTTAGATGAGTACATTGTTCGCCATGAGGCAGGTTTGGACGCAAAGCCTTTAAAACCAAGACAAATGACTGTTTTTAAAGCAATTAGGAATTCTTTTTATGATGGGAAAGCGCAAGGATGTATAGTTCTTCCAACCGGAGCTGGAAAAACAGTCATTTTCTCTAAGTTAATTGATGCTATAAGACCAAAAAAGACATTGATTATTGAGCCTACCATACATTTGGTTGACCAATCGGGAAAAGAGGTAAAGCGATTTACGGAGAAATTAGAGATTGGAAAAATATATTCCCACGCGAAAAAGTATGGAGCGGCGGTTACAATTACAACTTACAGCTCTCTGGTTGAAAAAGTAAAAACCGGAGAAATTAAGCCGGAAGATTACGATTTGATTATTTTAGACGAAGCGCATGAGGCATTAAGCGCTAGGAGAACGCATGCAATTGGATTATTTACTAATGCAATAAAGCTGGGATTTACCGCAACGGCTGAATACTCAAGTCATAAAAAGGTTTCAGATCTTCTTGAAAATGAAATATATAGAATGACTATAAAAGAAGCGGTTCAGGAAGGACTAATATCAAGCTTTCAGGTGTTTGTTGTGCGTTCAAATGCAGAACTATCAAAAGTTAAAATAGCTAAAAATGACTTTAATCAGCGGGATTTGCAAAGAGCAATTGATATGAAAAGCAGAAATATGCAGGCTTTGGATCTTTTCTTGAATTACGAATATGAGGGAGTCAAGTTAAAAGATCAAAAAGCCTTAATTTTTTGCGCCGGAGTTAAGCATGCAGCGCATGTAGCAGAACTTTTTAAGGAAAACGGACTTAGGGCAGAGGTAATAAGCGGAGAAGACTCGAAATTAAGACAAAGAGAAATATTGGATAAGTTTGAAAAAGGAGAGATAGATAAACTTTGCAGCGTCAATCTTCTGCATAGGGGTCTTCATATTCCCGGAGTGTCTGTATGCATAAACCTTGCGCCAACCGTTTCACTAGTTAGAGCGCAGCAGAGAGCGGGAAGAGTGTTGGGGATAGATCCGGACAATCCGCTTAAGATGTCACTAATTTTTGACTTTTTAGATTTGGATTCCGAAAAAGGGTCAAGCAGAATCCCCATATCTTATGCGGAAATAGCGCAAGGAGCTTTGATCGTTGATAAATTAGGCAAAGCGGGTAAGTTAAGAAAGACAAGCGATCAAATAAGCGTAGACAATAGGAAGCGCTTATCCAGAGAAGAAGTTATTGTGTTTGAGGAATCTATGCTTGAAGAAAAGAAGATTATTGCTGATCCGCAAGAGGTAATGAGAATAGTTAGGGAGAATATTTCCATAGAGAAAACAATTAAGCCTCCTCCGGAAGGAAGCGTAACTATACATGATTTTGCCATGAAGCACGGGATTCATGATGAACATGTGGAGAAAATGCTGCGGGATACTGCCTTGATTGCCGACTCTAAAGGTCATCCGGATTATAGCATTAGGGAGTTTTCAGGCGCAAATGGCAAGGCAATAGCGTATATGTCTGCGGAATTGTCTGCCAGGCTAGATAGGGATTTGAATAACGCCCGCAGCATAGAAGAGGGGTGGCATAATGAAAATGAAATTTTAAAAATTGCAAATGAATTACTTAGGGTAGGATGGATGAAAGTTAGAAAAAGCATAGAGACAGTTAGGAGGCTTGATGAATTTAAAGATGCGGCAACCCAAATGAAAATATCTTCAAATAATGTTGCTGTTGAATATTATCCTCCCAATTTCATTAATGCGGTTTTGAACAATATTGCGGAGAAGCAAAATAGCTTTTCACCTCCTTTGCCCGGATGGACTACTAATTCCGGATTAGCAAGGGAATTAGGGGTTACTCCCAAAGTAGCAAGCAGATTAGTAAAAAATTATAGCAAAGATCGTCCGGGATCAATACGCAAATTTAGATTTGAAAGAACGGATGGACGGGGCGCAGCGGGAATATATGAATGTATTTCTCCTGAGCTAAGGAAGCTTATCATAGAAAAGGAAGGCGGTTTGGGTTACGCCCCGCAGGGATATAAGCCGGTTTCTGTTTTAGATAAAGAGCTTGGAGTGGATGCCGTCACGATTATGAGACATGCGAATCTACATCCCGAATGGTTTGGGGAATATAGATCTAAAACCAGATTAAGAACTGTATTTGTAAGCCCCGAGGGGATAAGAGAAATACAGGCGGATAGAAAAGCAGCTTAAGGTTCAATAGTTGTTGATATAATTATTCAAAACTGGTATAATAGCAATTAACGAATTTTTAATTTGAAATTTTTAATTTTCAATGAAACTCTCCCGCCAATTTCGGGATCCCGCTGAGGCGGGACAAATTTAAATTCTTAAACATTTAGATTTCATTTCAAATTTCGAATTGAAAATTTTAAATTATTGAAATATGCCGCTTAGCACAACATTAAAGAAAAAAGTTATCAAGGAATTTCAGACAGTTCAGGGAGATACCGGAAGTCCTGAAGTTCAGATCGCGCTTTTGACAACCAGAATTGATCGGCTGACAGAGCATCTGAAACAGCACATTCATGATGTTCATTCCAGACGCGGACTTTTGTCAATGATTGCCAAGAGAAGAAGGCTTATTAATTTCTTAACAAAAGTTGATAAGAAAAGGTCTTCTATAATAGAGGAAAAGATTGGTTTTGACCGAGCTAAGCTCGGTTCTGACAAAAAACCTCAGGAAAAGGCGGATCCAACGGCCGGCTCAGGACAAGGGAAGGTAAAGAAAGCGAAGAAAACTAAATAACAAAAATGACTACAAACAAAAAAACCACAGCCTCATTGGAAATAGGCGGAAAAACATTAACCTTAGAAGTAGGAAATCTTGCTCAGCAAGCAACATCTTCGGTTTTGGCCAGACTTGGAGACACTATGGTATTGGTAACCGTAGTTATGGGGAAAGAAAGAACTGATATTGATTATTTTCCTTTAACTGTTGAATACGTAGAAAGACTATATGCGGGGGGAAGAATTAAGGGTTCAAGATGGGTAAAAAGAGAAGGAAGGCCAACAGATGACGCTGTTCTTACAGCCCGTCTTATAGACCGTTCGGTCAGACCGCTTTTCCCAAAAGAATTCAAAAAAGAAGTACAGATAATTGCAACGGTTTTGTCTGTTGATGGAGAAAATTCTCCTGATATTTTATCTGTTGTTGCAGCTTCGGCAGCTTTAGCAATTTCTCCGATTCCCTGGCTTGGTCCGGTTGGAGCAGTTCGCATGGGATATGTTAAAGACCCTTCGGCAGGCTCAGGGCAAGAATATATAGTCAACCCCGGAATTGCAGAATCCGAACTTTCCGAGCTGGACTTAATTGTGACAAGTTTGGAAAATAAAACTTTGATGCTTGAAGCCGGAAGCAAACAGGTCTCCGAAGACATAGCGCTTGAGGGAATTAAAAAAGCGCAAATTGAAAATAATAAAATTATTGATTTTATTGAAGATTTTGTTAAGAAAATTGGAACAAAAAAGGAGGAAGTTAAGTCTAATACGGCTCTTCTGGAAATGATTGCTCTTTTAGAAAAATTCTACAAAACAGAGATTATCGATATGATTAAAAACAGGGTGACGAAAGAGTCAAGCGGAGATGCAAGCGATTTCATTGATAAAATTATTGAGCAAGAAAAAGCGAAAGACGAAGACTTTGAAGGAGACAAGAAAATGATTGCAAAGGCCGTTGAACATGTCATGTTTAAAGCAATCCGCGAAAACACTTTAACTAAGGGAGTAAGGCCTGATGGAAGAAAAATTGACGAAATAAGACCTATTTCAGCTCAAGTTTCAGTTCTTCCCAGAACTCATGGTTCGGCAATATTTAACAGGGGTGATACGCAAGCTTTGACCATTGCGACTCTGGGCTCGCCCCGTATGGAGCAATTGATAGAATCTGCGGAAGGTGAAGAATCCAAAAGATATATCCATCATTATAATATGCCTCCGTATTCCGTAGGGGAAGCCGGAAGATTTGGATTTACGTCGAGACGCGAAATAGGGCATGGAGCGTTGGGAGAAAGAGCGATAATGGCAGTTATTCCAAGTCAGAAAGAATTCCCCTATACAATCAGAGTTGTTTCGGAAATATTATCATCCAACGGTTCTACCTCAATGGCTGCGACTTGCGGATCAACGCTTGCTCTTATGGACGCGGGTGTTCCAATTAAAAAACCGGTTGCGGGAATTGCAATGGGAATGGTTTCTAAAGATGACAAGTATGTAATTTTGACAGATATTTTAGGGCTTGAAGATTTTTCCGGAGACATGGATTTCAAAGTTGCAGGAACAGATTCCGGCATTACCGCAATCCAAATGGATGTAAAAGTTTTGGGAATAACAATTGAACAAATCAAGGAAGTTTTTGAAAGAGCGAAAAAGGCAAGGCTTTTCATTTTGGAGAAAATGATTGCAGTTGCGGGAACCGGCAAAAAAAATGTTTCGGAATACGCTCCGAAAATAGAGCAAGTCCAGGTTCCGGTTGATAAAATCGGTGAAGTTATTGGTCCGGGCGGAAGGGTTATCAAGAGTATTATTGCAACAACAGGCGCAACAGTTGACGTTGAAGACGATGGAACAGTAACTATATCTGGAACAGATAAAGATGCAGTCGCAAAAGCTTTGGATTGGGTCAAGGGCATTGTCCGCGAAGTAAAAGTTGGAGAAATTTTTGAAGAGGCTGAAGTGAAAAGAGTGCTTCCTTTTGGAGCATTCGTTGAATTCCTCCCTGGTAAAGAAGGAATGGTGCATGTGTCTAAAATGGCAGAGGGATTTGTACGCAATCCCCTGGATGTTGTTGCGATCGGACAAAAAGTTAAAGTAAAAGTTGTGGAAATAGATGATCAGGGAAGAACAAATTTATCAATGTTGTTTGGGGAGGGCGGTAAGGCTGGCGGAAATGTTGTGCCAAAACCAACCGGAGAAAATATTCCAATGCCTCCTCAGCCAAGCTTTACTCCTCCGGTAGCTGCAGTTCCTTCGGAGCATCCATTGGCAAGACAATTTAGGAGAGAGCGTTTTGGTTCTCCTCAAAATAGAACTCAAGGCAACTGGAGAGATAGAAGAACTCCGGGCAGGCCGGCTTTGGGTTCCCGACCGGCAGACACCCGTTTCCGCAAACCCCACTATTAATTTGTTGTTTTTAATTGTACAATTTATTTAAACTATGGATGAGAATACTCCTTTGGAAGGTAAGATTAAGGAACTTGAAGAGAAAATAAAAGCTGCCAATTTGCCGATACCTCTTGCGGAAAAACTGAGGGAGGAAATCAGCGTTTTAAGATTAAGTCTTAACCCCTCGACAGGCTCGGGGCAGGGAGCTTTTCTGAATTTTGAAAACTTTTCCAATTATGTAAACTACGTTCTTTCTTTGCCTTTCAATACGGAAACTCAAGATATTTTGGATATTGCAAAAGCTTCAGCGCTTTTGGATAAAAACCATTACGGATTACCTAATGTTAAAAACTTAATTTTGGAATATTTATCTTCTTTGATTCTAAATATTAATAACCAAAATAATATTGCCCGTTCTCCAATAATTTGCTTGGTCGGGCTTGTCGGAACCGGAAAAACAACTTTAGCCTATTCAATCGCGCAAGCTCTGGGACGAAAATTTGAGAGAATTCCTTTCGGAGGAATGGGAGACGCATCTGATCTGCGCGGAAAATCACGAGCCGGTATAGACGCGGAACCGGGATTGGTTATTAAAAGCTTAATTAATGCCAAAAGCCGGAATTGCGTTATTCTTCTGGACGAACTCGATAGGATAACCGATACCGGAAGAAAAGATATTATGGGCGTATTGGTTGAGCTTTTGGATCCTGAACAAAATAAATCTTTTGTCGACCATTACATTGATTATCCATTTGATATGTCCAAAGTTCTCTTTATCGCAACAGCGAATAATACTACAAATATCGCAACTGCAGTTTTGGATAGACTGCAAATTATACAAATGCCTTCCTATACGGATGAGGAAAAAACAGTTATTGCCCAAAAATATTTATTTCCCGGAATATTAAAGCAAACAGGATTGAACGAAGCTCAATTAATTATTGATTCGGCTGTCTGGCCGTCAATTATTCGGCCTCTTGGATTTGACTCGGGAATCAGAAGTCTGGAGCGGACAATTGAGGGAATTTGCCGAAAAGCAGCGCGTTTAATAGTTGAAAAAAAGACAGAACAGGTAGTGGTTAATAGTGAAAATGTGAAAGAATTTTTATCGGAATAGTTTATTGTTGTCATGCTGAATTTATTTCAGCATCTCCTTTCTTGGGAGATCCCGAAACAAGTTCGGGATGACATGGAGGAAAATATATGAATAATTTATCTTTTATCCCCCTCGGGGGAATCGGGGATGTTACAAAAAACATGTATCTGTATGAATACAATGATCAAATACTGATTGTTGATTGCGGTTTAGGTTTTGCCGATGAAACAATGCTTGGAGTGGACTTGTTATTGCCGGATATTTCTTATCTTCTTAAAACTAAAAAGAGAATTATCGGAATGTTGTTAACTCACGGACATGAAGATCATATAGGCGCTCTCCCTTTCTTATTGCCCCAACTTCCTGACTTTCCTATCTTTGCAACTCCTTTAACTGCAGCTTTTGCCAATGCCAAGCTCAAGGATTTTAACGCTCAAAAAAGGGTCCAAACTGTTAATTTTAACGAGCAGGAAAAAAATTTGGGCAGTTTTAAATTTTCCTTTATTCCTGTTACGCATTCTGTTTCCGACACCTCTCATATTTTTATCAAAACACCGGTTGGTAATTTCTACCATGGGTCGGATTTTAAATTTGATGAGACCCCTTACGACGGGAAAGTAAGTGATTTAGCTAAAATTTCCAAGTTAAGCGCGAATGGTGTTTTATGCTTATTGTCTGATTGTTTGGGCGCAGAAAGGGAGGGCAGAACCCCTTCGGACATTGGATTAACAGGATATTTTGACCGCGAAATGAAAAATTGCAAGGGTAAATTTATTGTTACGACTTATTCGTCCAATATTGCCAGACTAAATCAGATAATCGAAGCGTCTCTTAAAAACGGAAGAAGGGTTGGTTTCGTAGGCCGGTCGCTTATTAAAAATAGAGAGGTTGCCGGAGATTTGGGATATCTTAACTTGAAAAAGGATATTGAAGTAGAAATAGATCAGCTTAAGAATTACGAAGATAATAAATTAACATTAATTGTTGCAGGAAGCCAGGGTCAGGAGAATTCCGCATTGACAAGAATTGCCAATGGGGAACATAGGGATGTCAAGCTGCAGGAAGAAGATGTAATTGTCTTTTCTTCAGATCCGATTCCGGGGAATGAAACATCTGTTTATGAGTTGGTGGATACCTTAACCCGCAGAGGAGTAAAAGTTATTTATTCTCCGGTTTCTAAGGATTTTCATGTTTCCGGACATGGATCGTTGGACGAACTTGAGCAGTTAATAAAATTAGTCAGGCCAAAAAAACTTATTCCAATCGGCGGACAATTCAGGCACATGTTTGCCTACAGGAAATTAGCGGAAAAATTAGGATACAAAAAGAATGATGCTTTTTTGTTGGATGACGGACAGGAGCTTTTATTTTCAAACGGAGACGTTAAATACGGGAGAACAATAGCTGTTAAAAATGTTTACGTTGATGAAATGTCAGGAGAAGAGCTGGAAAGCTTTGTTTTACGGGATAGGCAAAAATTGTCGGAAGCGGGAATAGTGATAATTCTGGCAGAGGTGGATGCCGGAAACGGACAGCTGGTTGGAAATGCGGATATTATTGTCAGGGGATTTTTATACGATATAAAACGTTTGGGTGTAAGGCTGACGCAGGATTTGCATAAAGCGCTTAATCCTCGCAGGGCAAGGGTTACCAATTGGATTTACGTTAGGAAATTAATCGGGGAAGTGGCGGAAAGAAGAATTTTCAAGGATCTGCGCCGCCGCCCCCTTGTCCTTCCGGTTGTGATTGAAGTGTAATTTTTGTTGTTACCCGCGCTTTAACCCGCGGGTCGGAGTCCTTACATTGATTTATCCACCCCACATTGATAATATTAATGATGTGGAAAACAAAAAGGGATTGGACAATATTCCTCCTGAGAAAATCTCAACTCAGGAACAAAAGCCTAAGTTCTTTGTCAAATTGTTAAGTAATCTGCGGCAGAAGAATTGGTTAATGATTTTAACATTAGGATTAGTTGTAAGTATCGGAAGTATTTTAGTCCTTTTCTCTAAGGGGATTTCCCCACAAAAGAATCTATCAGACGTTTTTTCCACTTCCACAAATATAATCACTCCAACAGCTACAAATATTCCTTCGCCGACATCAAGTAACGTATCTCAATCGCCTACTAATAAAGTTAGTCCAACGAATACTTCATCTCCTACCCCTATTTCTATCCCAGCCATATTTAAACCTGGACCCTTTACATATAAAAATGCAGAATTTCAAAGTCGCTTTGTTGAAGTTTCAGTCGGACCGGGCGGAGAGGTAGACGCTTTTACCATCCAATCAAAAGGCGCTCATGAATATATTATTAAAGAGTTGCGAATATTTGGGGTAGGCGGTCTTTCGTTGTCTCCTACACAAGGGATTATGACAAACGAAGAAACAAAGCAAGTAAAGCTGCGAGTAGATTCATCATCAGCTCCCGGAAGATATAGCGGATTTATCGACATGAAGATTGATGGGAACGATCTCGTATTATATATAACTGTAAATGTTGGATCTCAGACAGGCGAACGGTATATTAAAGTCACCTCGCCCAAAGGAGGAGAGGCATATAAAGAAGGAGACACGATAAGTATAGCTTGGGAATCAAAGGGCGTTGAGATAGACAATGTAAGCATTGTTAGTGAAAATGGCAACTCATTAACTACTGGTCGAGGATTATCGGCTAATGGATATGAATGGAAGAGCGAAAAATATTTTGACAAAAACGCAACTCATTTCAAATTTTACATTAACAGTAATTATGTTAAAGGAGATTCCGCATTTATTACCATCAACTAAATTTTCCTTGCCAGTTTCCAACCCTGCGGGTCGGAATCCTCCCTGTTGTGATTGAAGTTTAACTTGTAGTCTTCTTCGGAGGTGTTATAATAGTTGATATACCTATGCCCAGAAGAAAACATTATCGCAGAAGCAAATTAAGAATAAAGCTCAAGAAAAGCACTGTTTATTCTATTTTTGCCTTTGGATTTATTGTTGCAGGACTTATACTGCTTTTGTCTTTTACCAGAAACGGAAACTCTTTTGTCTTAATGAACAATCTTTTGGAGCGGTATTTCGGGAGCGTTTCCCTTCTTTTCCCATTTGTTTTGATATTTTTCGGATTTTTGTTTCTAAAACTAAAAATGTTTTTATCGGGAATAAATCTTTCGTTGGGATTTTTATTGTTCTTTATTTCCTTGGATGCTTTTATTAAAGGAGGTTTGATGGGTAAAGAATTATTTAAGATTCTTTCAGATATTCTGACGGATTTTGGCGCTAATTTAGTTTATTTCGCAGGAATTCTAGTTGGTTTGATCGTGTTTTTTAATACCTCCGTTGATCAAGTTTTGGAATTTACTCAGCTTGTTCTTAAAAATCTTCATAGGCTTTTTCCGACCCAGCTTCTTGGCTTTTTTAAAAACAAAAAATCAGAAGGATTTAGCGGAAAACAAATTAAGATAAAAGGAGGAGCCAAAATAATTCCTAATTTGTCTACGGATTCACCAATTATTAATTCCGCGGTAGTTAAAAAAGATCCGCCTCTTTTTTCAGATCAATTAGTGAGCAATTCTTTAACCAAGGCAGGCGTTTGGGAGTATCCGCCCTTCTCCCTTCTGTCTGAGACGACATCGCAGAAAGCAGACCGCGGGGACGTAAAAAAAGTCGCAAACACTATAGAAAAAACTTTGCAGAGTTTTTCAATTGGAGCAAAAGTTGTCGAGGTAAATTTGGGTCCGGCAGTTACGCAATACGCTCTGGAAATTGCGCTTGGAACAAAAGTTTCGAAAATAACCGCGCTTTCCAATGACCTTGCTCTTGCAACAGAGGCGCCAACAGGACAGATTAGGATTGAGGCTCCAATACCCGGCAGAAATTTAGTGGGGATAGAAATCCCAAACAGAAGCTTGGAAATTGTAACTTTGAAAACAATGCTTGAGTCAAATATTATGAATAAAAACAAATCAAAACTTACTGTTTCATTGGGGTTGGATGTGTCGGGTAATCCTGTTGTTGCCAATATTGCTAAAATGCCGCATGTTTTGATTGCGGGAACAACAGGTTCGGGAAAATCCGTTCTTATTAATTCATTTATCTCATCTCTTCTGTTCAGGGCTTCTCCGGCAGAGGTAAAACTTATCCTTATTGATCCAAAAAGAGTAGAGCTGACAGGATATAATGGCATACCCCATTTGATGACTCCTGTTATTGTTGAAGTTGAGAAAATATTAGCGTCTTTAAAATGGGCAATGGAGGAGATGGACAGAAGATACAAAACATTTGCGGAAAGAGGAGTAAGGAATATTGATTCTTTCAATGAGCTTGCGGGTTTTCAGTCGCTTCCTTATATTGTTATTTTTGTAGACGAACTTGCTGATCTGATGGCATTTGCTCCGGTTGAGGTAGAGGATGCGATTGCCCGCCTTGCGCAAATGGCAAGAGCAACAGGAATACATCTTGTTATCGCCACGCAAAGGCCATCCGTAGACGTTATAACAGGACTTATTAAGGCAAATGTTCCGTGCAGGATTGCCTTTAATGTTTCCTCCATGATTGACTCAAGAGTTATACT
The DNA here is from genome assembly GCA_964603935.1 of uncultured Gammaproteobacteria bacterium. Lineage (GTDB taxonomy): Bacteria > Patescibacteriota > Microgenomatia > Levybacterales > UBA12049 > GWB1-37-8. Next base: position 20,805 of record CAZRWL010000012.1, read on the forward strand.
TGATACGCCGGGAGCGGAAAAGCTTTTGGGACGCGGGGATATGCTGTATATCCCTCCCGATCAGGCAAAGCCGACCCGTATCCAGGGAGCTTATGTTTCCGATAAGGAAGTAAGAAAGCTTGTGGATTTTCTCAAAGCTAAAAATCCTCCTGTTGAATACACAGAGGAAGTCATTGCCAGTCCTTTAGTTCTTAAAAAGACTGGAGGATCTGCGGGAAGTAATGGGAAAGATCCTCTTTTTGAAGAGGCAATAAGAAGTGTTTGCCAATACGACAGGGCTTCGGCCTCGCTTCTGCAAAGACGGCTTTCAATAGGATATTCCAGAGCTGCCCGAATTTTGGATCAGTTAGAAGCTGCCGGGGTTGTGGGACATGCGGAAGGCTCAAAGCCAAGAGATGTGGTTGCGAAAAATGCGGAAGAAATTATTAATAATTTACGCGGTGTTTAAAAATGATTCATGCAGGCATTAAGCTTTATGAAGAGCGGGTAAGAAAAAAACTGACTCTTGAAGAAGTTTCAAAAGCAACGAAAATAAAGCCTTCTTTTCTTTTGGCAATAGAGAAGGGAGAATATTCTCGCTTGCCATCGAGCACTTATGCTCATGGATTTGTTAGGAATTACGCCAAGTTCTTGGGATTGCCGGAAAATGAAATTCTCGCGCTTTTCAAAAGGGAATATGATGGGGAGAAATTCGTAAAAGTTCTGCCCGAGGGACTTTTAAGGCATGCTGATTTTCCTCTCAAAAGGATTAAATTTGCTCAAACTTTTAAAATTCTTGTTCTAATTTTTATTGTTCTTTTGATCTATGTAGTTTTTCAGTACAGATCTGCAATTTTTAATCCTTCCTTAAGTATTTCTTCGCCAAGGGAAAATTCTATAATTTCGTCACAAACGATTACTGTGATTGGCAAAGCGGATTCAAATTCAACAGTTTTCGTAAATAACGAAATAGTGTCTTTGGATAAAAACGGCAATTTCAAAAAAATTATTAATGTTTTTTCGGGAAAAGGAAAAATTGTCGTAAAAGCAATTAATAATTTTAACAAATTAACTGTTCTGGAAAGACACATCGAAGTCAAGGCATTGACACGGTAAAATGTTTAGTGCTATTCTGAAATAGTATGGATCCTGCTCAGATAATTTTAATTATAGTTATAGTTCTTTTGTCAGTTCTTTTTGTGGTGTTGGGAGTTCAGGCGTTTTTTATACTTCGCGAATTTCGTAAAACCGTATCGAAAGCAAATAAAGTTTTGGATAATACTAATGTCATAACTCAAAATGTTTCAGTTCCCCTAACATCTCTGTCCGGAATTGCTGCGGGAATTAAAACAGGAGCATCCTTCATAAGCCTTTTTAAGAAGATTATAACAAGCGATAAAAGCGAAATAAAGAAAAAACAATAAGGATGAATATGAATAATGATAACATTGGGAACGGGTCAGGACACGGAAGTAATTTCTTTAGCGGTTTTTTGGTGGGCGCTCTTGTCGGAGCAGCTGTTGTATTTTTGCTCGGGACAAAAAAAGGAAAAAAATTATTAAAAGCAATTTCAGAAGAAGGAGTAGAAAATATTTCTAATATTCTTGAGAATGCGGATAAATCAGTTGACTTGGACGAAATTTTAGAAGATGAATCCTCTCTCTCTACGGACAAAGCCAAACCGAAAGCCAGAAGATTTTTTAGAGGGATTTCAAGACACGCTGCAAACTAATAAATACCGTGGAATCTACAGGCCGTATTTTTCTATATTTTCATTGTGTTGAGTAAGGGTTTTTGCGTATCTGATTTGTCTGTTTTTGTCGTGAAGATAGAAAAAATAATCGGTATCGGCAGGATTAGCTGCTGCTTGAAGGGTTTGCAGTCCCGGGTTTGATATAGGTCCCGGAGGCAACCCTGCGAAAAGATATGTATTGTAATCGGACTTAACGCTTTTGTATTCGTCTAAAACTACAGGTTCCCACCATTTATTATTTAATCTATTTTTGCCTTTTGCATATTGAATAGTGGCATCAACCTGTAGAGCCATTCCTATCCTTAGTCTGTTAGTCAAAATCCCTGCAATAATTGGTTTTTCTTCATCGGTAATTGCTTCTCTCTCGATAAGGGAAGCCAGCGTAACAATTTTTTCCTTAGTCAGTTTTGTATTGTTTGTATTAAGAGTTGCATATTTTTGCTCAAAATTTTCCCGCATTTGATTCACAATCATCTTAATATTTGCGTCTTTTGGAATGAGATAAGTATCGGGAAAAAGATAGCCCTCGTAAGAGGTAAGAATATTCACCCAGGAGGAATCATATCCGGACATATTTTCTTTGAGAATTTCTGCAATTTCCTGCGCTCTTTTCCCTTCGTTAATTGTTATCCAAACATCCAGCGTTCCGTGTGTTAAATTTTGGGCAATTTCTGAAGTCCTCATGGATTGAGATAATCGAAAAGATCCTGCCTGTATTTTTCCTTCAAGTTTTTCAAGTCTTGCATAAAGAAAAAATATAACACGATTTTTGATAAGTCCTGCGGCTTCAAGCTTGCCTGATATTTCTTTTAGTCCCGCCCCTTTTTGGACAATAAACATAGTAGTTTTTCTATTCGAAGAATTAACAGGGGAAATTCCGTTTTGCCACCATAAAATGCTTCCCAAGACAATGATTGCAGTAAGTATTACGAAAACAATTAATCTTTTCATCTAATCATGTAAAATAAATATAGGGAAATTTGTTGCTGTTTTTTTTCCTTGGTTAAGATTATACACATTTTCGCTGTAAAAAGTGCAGATAGTTTCTCCTTTTTCTATTTTTTCCCCAATCTTTTTATTTAGATATATTCCTGCTCCTTTTTGCAAGGGAGCTCCAAGCGCTTTTGCAGCAAGAGTAATATTTTTACTGTTGATTTCCGTAATTGCGGATTTTTTTTCCGCCTTAATTTCGTATTTGAAATTACCCGGAAGTAATTTATCGCTGTCTATGTTTTGATTTCCTCCCTGTTCATGAATAATTTCCCGCATTTTTTTAAATGCCAGACCTTCCTGTAAAATTTTTGTTGCCCATCCGATACTGTTGCCGTAAGTTTGCCTGATATGCTCCTGCAATTTCTTTGGAGAGTCTTTAAGACAAAGCTCCAGAAGATTTCCCGCAAGAGTTATGCTTCTAACTTCCAAATCAAACGGCCTGTCTTGTGTTTGCTGAAGTACTCTTATAGCGTCTCTGGTTTCAAGAATCGGACCTATACCTCTTCCAACCGGCTCATCGGTTCTGTGAATAAGCACGCTTATTTTTATATGAAATTTTTTAGCAAGATATTCAAACTTTTCTTTTAGAATTAAGGCGTCTTTATGATGTATTACTTTTAAAGTATTTCCATAAGGAATATCTATGACAACATGGTTGGATCCAAAAGCAATTTTTTTTGCCATAATAGATATGATAATTTTGTCGTAACTTTCAAACATTAAAGCTTTTTCGACGTTGATAATTACGTCGTCTGCCGGCGCAATATTAAAGTTTCCTCCCCAAACAATGCACGCTTTTATTTTTTTAACTATGTTTAATATTTTTTCTTTTGATAAAATAACAGGCGCTAAGACCTCCATATCATCCGCGGTTCCGCTTGTGGTTATTGCGCGGCTCGAACTTTTGGGAATTAAAAATCCGCAAGCCGCAATAATTGGAACGACAATAAGCGTCGTACGAGTTCCGGGAACTCCTCCAATGGAATGTTTATCCGCAACGATTCCGTCAAAATGCAGTTTTTCTCCTGTTTCAACCATTGCTTTTGTAAGATAATAAAGCTCCTGATTGGAAAACCCCTGAGAATAGCCCGAAGCGGCAAAGTATGTGGTTAAGATATCTCCCAATCTTTGTTTGGCAATCTGATCCATTATGGAATAGATCTCTTTGTAATTTAGAGTTTTGCCGACAAGCTTTTTTCTGATGGCATTTAGGGCAGTTTGCTGATCTATTTGGTTAGAAAGTATTTTTTTATTTTTCATTAAATCGTTTGTAATTCCGCTTTTATAATAAGCCGTTTCCAAATTGTACCCGGAGGAGTGCACGTAACTAAGGTTATGTACGAATTGTCATAGTCTTGAACCAAAGCAGATGTATCCGAAGGATCAACAACTACGGTTTTGGAAACCTTGTACGTATAGGTAACACCATTTATTAAAACGTAAATATCATCGCCATTTTTTAGCTTGTATGCGTTTGCAAAAATTGTTTTGTAATCCTTGTTGTTAAATAATTGGGGAAGAGTTGAATGTCCGAAAATTACAGCATTGCCATTTTGTCCCGGAATACCTGTTCCGGGGTAGTTTACCAAGTGTTTTGTTAAATCGGTATCCACAGTTGAAACTTCTGCGTTTTCGATTTTGATGGAAGGAATAGAAATAGCATAGGAATGGGCTTGAACCTGCTCAGAATTAGCAGAAGCAGTAAATCTCGGAAACCAATTTTCCGCTTTTGTGTAGTCGGTTCTGTCAATTAAATTTCTTGTTAAGTCCGCAATATTTGCGCGGGGAATAGAAGGAGTAATATTTTGAGAGGAAAAAGAGGGCTGAAAATATATCTGCCAGGATATAATAGGAAATAAAACGTAAGAGATAATTGAGATACCAATGATCATGAATAAAATGCTTACAGAGCGAAGATATTTTTTTATTTTGTTATCTTTATTTTTTTTGTAGTAATATTTACCCATTTATTTTTATTAAAATTATTATGTTTTTTTCCCTTGAGGGAAGCGTTTTTGGCAGAAACGGAAGGTTGGGGGAAAGAAAAATATCTATATCCGCGACTTGCGGAAGCTTATAAAGTATATCTTCTGCTTTTCTAAACGATTTTCCTTTCAACTGTTTTGTAATTTTGTCTTTTGGTATTTTTGGCAAAAGAAGAGCTTTGATATTGAGATTTGCTTCAACCTCCTCATCGTTTTTATTCTTTATGTTCAGAACAGATGCTTTGATATTATTATAATTTATTTCTTGGGTTTCCGGCACATCTTTATTAAGTAATGACTTGCTGAATATGACAAGATCGTTTTTATCATATGAAATTCCTTGGTATTCAACAGTTCCTGTTAATGTTATTTGATTAGCTTCATCTCCTATTTTTGCATTAAGAGATTTTTTACTTAAAGAATTTGATATGAAATTAGGCAATAAAATTTTGTTTTGCCCTATTCGATTTTTGAGAACTTCTCTTGCTTTATTTTCCAACTGTTTGGGAAGTTCTTCTTCTAGTTTGCTTTGATCGTTTTTAGACACAACTGTAACCTCTTTTTTTGTTCCGCCGGAAAAAGGACTATCATTTTTAGCTATTAGATCAGATGTGTCAAATGTACCTACGGAGAATTTTGTTCCGGATGGAAGATTTGACTCTTTGCCTAGTTGGTTTGCGGTTACATTTACATTGGAGGTAGAAGGTTTAGTCGTTACATTAAAATTGGAATCTATAGATGAGGATGCAGATGCTAGGTTTACCGCGCTGTTTAAAACAAAAATCAAACCATTCGATGAGGAAATTTCAGCTCCGTCAGGAAGATTTTTGCTGGTTTTGGAAAGATTAAATATCGTTACAGTTCCGGTTGCTTTTGTGCCGACATCTTTTTTTCCAGTGGCGGCAGTGGAAACAGTTCCGTCTACAGGTTCGGAAACAAATTCGCCCTTAATAATATTTTTGGACGGATCTGTTTTGCCGGTTGTTGAAAACAAAATATTTTTGTTCTGTTCTATTATTTTGGGATCTACCGTTATTTCTATGCTTGCTTTTAGGAATAAAAAGTAAGAAGCGAAGATGACAATAGTAAGAAGCAAAGTTAACGGCGCAAAAATAGTTATTTTCCCTCTAGGCATTTTGGAAAAAAAGAATAAAGCTTTTTTAGTATTTATTTTTTTTGCAACAGAAAATATTAGATTTAAGATACCAGCTGAGACATTTTTCATATCGGTTTTTTCTGTGTTAATTTGAGGAATGATTTTCTGTTCTTCCTCGATTTTCTCAACTGTATCCTGAAATTTAACTTTTGCAACATCGATATCTTTAGTAAATCCAAAATTCTCTGTTCTGATGTTTTCCAACGGTTCGGCAGAAGGCTCTTCGATGACAAGGGGCTCTTTTGGTATGTCTTTTTCCAAAACTTCAAATCCCATTTGCGTTGCTGCTCCAAACAGTACGGCTTTTGCGTCAAATCCATAAGGAAGATTTGTTATTTGCGGAAGATGAAGGAATGGCAGGCTTTTGCTCCAAGCGTGCGATATAAATTCCTGGCTTAGATCTTCTTTCCCATTAAATATTATAATTCTTGATGGCAGAATTTCCGATCTTTGGAAGTGTTTTAAAAGGGTATCTACAGTAAAGGGAATGGATTCGTGAATTTGCGAACTTTTCGTTTCTATTATTTTTCCTGCGCGAAGAAGATTTACGGTTAAGGATTTTTTGTTGATTTCCGTAAGAATTGCGGAAATCGGGGCTCCTTCTTCTTTTTGCAGCAAATGAGAAATCGCCTGAGAAATAACCAAAAAACCAATTGGCGTTAAGCCCAATTCTTCGCTTGTTTTTTTAAGTTTTATTAAATGCTCTTTTTTTATCTGGTCGTTTTCTGTCCAGGACTCCTTGACTCCGAAGATTGTTTTTTGCGTTTCTACGTTTTCCGGTAAAGAGGATTCAGCCGAGGAAATTGTCTTGTCCATGACTTCCAAAAGTTCATCCTGCGAAATCTCATCGATTGATGCTGAAAAATATTCTTCTCCAAGGCCGACTGTTTTAGCCTTTCCCTCCAGTTCTTCAAAAACTACAGTGTTTGCTTTTTCGTCTCTTAAAATCAAAACCAGAAAATACGAGGGCGCAACTTTCTTCTTAAAGTTTTTGATGAATGGCAGCTTCATAACTTAACGGCTATTATTTTCCTACAACAGAATATATTCTTCTAAATCCTTTTCCGATATTCTCCTGTTTTATTATCTTAAATCTTTTAAGCTTCGATGTAAAATCAACATGCGGTCCGCCGCAGAATTCGGCCGAATAATCGCCGATGAAATAAACTTTAACATTATCGGAATATTTTTCATCAAATAATCCTATTGCTCCTGCCTCTTTAGCTTTTTGCAAAGGCATTATTTCGAAATGAACAGGAAGGTTCTCGCGGATTTTCTCATTAACCAAATCTTCAACTTTTTTTAATTCTTCAGGAGTTAGATTTCTTTCAAAATTAAAATCAAACCTTACTCTTTCGGAGGTAATGTTGCTTCCGGTCTGATGGAGTTGTTTTCCAAACATGTCTCTTAAAGCTTTATGCAGTAAATGAGTTGCGGTATGTCCCATGATGGTTTTCTCCGAATGATCCGCCAACCCTCCTGCAAATTTTTTTGTTGCCCCAGCCCTTGAAATATTTTGATGAGATTTCATTTTTTCCGCAAACTCCTGATCGTTAAAAGCATATCCCAAACTTTTTATTTGAGTTGGGGAAAGTCCGTGGGTTGAGTAAAGAATAAATGCGTCTTCTGCGGAAATTTTAGTTATACCTCTAATGTCATCGCCGACTTTATATTTTTTCAAAATAAATTCTTTGGCGTTGGCTAAAGTATTTTTGTATTTTTGCTCTTCTTCCAAAATAGTATTTTTAATTGTTTCAAATTTATCTATCAAATAACTGTCAGTTTTTCCGTATTGTTGAGTAATTTCTTCAAGAACCGGAGCTATGTCTTTCCCTTTTAACTTATAGAAATTATCAAGCGCTCTTCGTATCAATCTTCGCAAAATATATCCCTGTTCTTTATTCGATGGAATAATATTATTGGCAATTATAGAGATAGATCCTGCGAGATGATCTGCGATAATCCTCATGGAATTTTCATTATCTTTATATTTTTTGTTTGTTTGCAGCTCAATAGTCTGAACGATTGAACCAAAAATACTTGTTTGGAAAATATCATTTTGGTTTTCAGTTGCAGCCAATAACCTTTCCATTCCTCCGCCGAAATCAACATTTTTATTCGGTAATTCTTCAAATCCTTTTGCGGTTTTTCTATATTGCATAAAAACAGAATTTCCGATTTCCAGAAATTTTCCGCAGTCGCAGTTGGGATGGCATCTCTCTCCATATTTTGTATTATGCTTAATGTCTGTAAATTCATAAAAAACTTCAGAATCTGTTCCGCCTATTTCTCCAACAGGCATTTTGTCAGGAGTACCGCTTCTGGACCACCAATTTTTTTCTACGTCATAAAGAAAAATTCTTTCGTTTAATCCCGCGTCAATCCCTTTTTCTTTAAAAAGATTTTTCCAGATTTCAATGCTTTCTTTGTCCTGCGGAATTTCACTGTTACCTTTGAAAGCAGTAACGTAAAGTTTTTGCGGATCAAGTCCCAGCCCATTTGTTTTATCAGTCAGAAATTCGAAAAACCATGTGAGTTGTTCTTGTTTAAAATAATCTCCCAAAGACCAATTTCCCAACATTCGGAAAAATGTTGTATGTCTGTTATCTCCGACTTCATCAATGTCCTGGGCGCGAAAACTATTCTGCACATTGACCAATCTTTTCCCCATCGGATGCTCTTCTCCCAAAAGATAGGGAACCAAAGGCTGCATGCCGGAAGAGGTAAAAAGAGTTGTCGGATCATTCTGCGGAACAAGAGGAGCATTGGCAATTCTTTTATGTCCTCTTTTCTCAAAAAACGAAATATATTTTTGAATAATCTCCTGCGCTGTCATCGTATTTAAATTATATCACACAAGCGCAGGCTGAAGTCGTGAGCTGTGGTGCAGTTTTGTTAATGACGTACTAATTTAGGAGGTAGGGAGTAACGTTTTCCAAGTATTACCAAATTACGTTCGGCAGGTACTCTAGGGCGGATCTGTTCCCTAAAGATTTCACGGCTGATATCTACGTGTCTTTTTAGATTTTCTATTCGTACAGTTAGATTGTCAGCGTAACAACGCCTTATTACTTCTGTATCCTCTTGCTGAAGATCTTTTATTCTTTGCGTGTGCCTTTCAACAGCAGAATCTTCGGATTCGGTTTCTATCCTAATGGGCAGATGAGGCAGACGGCACTCTATCTTCATGATTTGCATATTATCATATTAAATAATACATATGCAAGCGTTATGGTGTTTGATATAATCTTTGTGTGATTGTTACGAAAAAAGGGCCGTTTACAAAAGAAGAAATAGAAAAATTAAAAGAAGTTTTTGATGTTTATATAAAAACCGTTATTGACATAAAGCAAAAAATTTGTTCGGCAGGAATGAGCAGGCATTTTGAAGGGGAAAAGATTTTATTGCATCAAGGTTCTATGCAATCAGAGATTTGGGGCGGAGGAATAGATCTTCAGACAAGGGAAATTGATTATAATTCTTTTATCAATATCAGACCTTCGGATAACAATGCAAGTAATGAAATTCAGGATGCAGAAATAAGAAAAAAATATGCAGAATTAACAAAATATTTTTTTGGAGAAATTTTATGAGCAGCAATCAGGCATTGGGAGCTCTGGCTTTGGATTTGAGACGGGTTGCGCAAGGATATTATCGAGGGTCGGAAAAAATGGCGCTTAGGTTTGCTCAAGAGGCAGAAAAAAGAAAAAAAGAATTGCAAAATACAAATCTAAAACCCTATCTTAAAAAACTTCTTTCAAAATTGGAAAATGTGCTTAAAGAAAAAGATCATAGGAAACTTGCAGAAGATGCGCTTATGTACAGCGTTCTTTTCCAAAACGCCGCAGCAAAAGGGGAAAATCAGCTAACTTATGAATAAAGCGTTTATTTTCGATATGGACGGGGTGATAGTTGACAGCGAAAACGCTTGGAAAAAATATGAAAGCGGTTTCTTTGAAAGACTGTTGGGCAGAGAAATAAACGATAAGGTTGGCGACAAAATTGGATTAACGGTTAATACGATTTACGATAAAGCAAAATCTTTTGGTTTCACGATGTTAAGAGAAAAGTTTCAAAACATAAACGATAGGGCTGCGTTAACCATTTATGAACGAGCAGACTTAACGCCTGATATTGATCGTTTGATAAGCTTTCTTATCAAAAATGATTTTAAACTTGGTGTTGCTTCGTCAACCGCAATGAAGTGGATAAAGAAAGTGTTGCGGAGGTTATCGCTTGAAGGTAAATTTAAAAGTATAATCTCTCTTAACGAAAGACCCGATCTTCAACCAAAACCAAGTCCAGATGGATACACCGAGACGATGAGAAATCTAGATTCTCATCCTAGTTCCGCAATCATTATTGAGGATTCCAATCGTGGCATTATGGCTGCGAAGGCATCGGGAGCGTTCACAATTGCCTTCACCCAAAATTTAGTCGATGGCTATAAGCAAATAGAGGCAGACGCAAAAGCAAATAATATGAAAGAGGTTATTGAGATAATTATGCAATGGAATAAACTGGGATAAACTCCGAGGTGGCGTATCTGTTCCACCTCTAAGGTGGAAGCAGAACAGATCAAAACTCCTAAAATAATTTTTATATATTATTATTTTTATTTTATTCCATTGTCTAGTCAACGATACGATTTAAATTTCAAGATACTTTCTTTAAAATTTTACCGATGTGGTCAGCCGGAACATGTTGTTGCTCAGATCGAAATTGTATGATATATTAGATTTTGATAAATATGTTAATTGATTTAACAAATATATACAAAAAATACAAAGGACTTTGGGTTGCTTTAGACTCGACTTTAAAAAAAGTAATATCTTCGGACAAAAATGCGTCTAGAGCGTATGATGAAGCAATAAAACAAGGTTACAAAAAACCAACCATGTTTAAAGTTCCCTTCAAGAATCTTCCATACTTTGGTTTTACAAACTAAATGAGATATAAATTTCCATATTCAAAAGCGGGCATATGGTATCGCCCAATAATTCCAATAACTATTAGATTTTTAAAAAGAGAAATAACTTACTTGGCGCTTCTTGATTCAGGAGCAGATTTTAATATTTTCCATGGTGACATTGCGAAAATACTTGGAATTGATTTAGCAGAACAGAAAAATTCTATGTCTTTTGGCGGTATTAAGGAAGGGGCGAGCGGAAAAGGATATTTTATGCCGATAGAACTTGGAATTAATAATAAATTTTTTACTACTACAGCAGTTTTTTCAAACGACATTTCAGATAATGGATATGGTATTTTGGGAGAACAAGGATTTTTCAATAACTTTAAAATACTTTTTAACTATTCCGCTAAAAATATAGAAATACAAAGTTAATGAATAATTTCGTGCGCCGACCGTTCAGCAGTGCTCATAGCTGTAGCTTCTGGAGCTGAGCTTCAATTATAAAATTTGTGATACAGTATTTATATGACTGAAGTTCAAGGAGATTCTAATTCAAACAAGCCTTCTGAGCATCTAGACTCTGGCACAAGTCAAAAATTAGAAAATTCTTCCCTACCCTCTAAAATACAAAAAAAGCCAGGTTTTAAGAAACAAATTGCAGGAAGAATTGCAAGCACTGTTATAGCTGACCCACGTGCACTTCGTTAGCCTCCAGAGGGGTTTACATGGAGTTTTATGT
>CAZRWL010000013.1:0-28210 GCA_964603935.1 uncultured Gammaproteobacteria bacterium
CCCTATATTTTTCTTGTCCTGGCAACCACGCTTCTATATCATATTTCCTTGCAATTGGAAAACCCAAATCCCCTGTACACATTTTAACTACCTGATATGGAATTTCCAAAAGTTGAAATAATTTTTCTTCTATTGACAATAAGAATTCATGTTCTTTATCGTCATTTTCCCCTGTTGTAAATGAAACCATTTCCACTTTATCAAATTGATGGACTCTTAAAATTCCTCTGGTGTCTTTTCCATAAGTACCCGCTTCCCTTCTAAATGCAGATGAAAAACCAACATATCTCTTAGGCATTTCTTTAATATTTAGAACTTCATCCTTATGAATCGGCACTATCGAATGCTCTGCTGTTCCCACTAAATACATTTCTTTTTTTTCATCAGCATCCAAAACAGAATAATAGTCGGTAGCCCCTTTTCCTTCCCAATATCCCAAGCCCTGTGTGATTTCTTTATTGATTAAAACAGGCGGAATAATTGGAATAAATCCCTCTTTTGTCAAAACTTCTAATGCAAGCTGTACTAATGCAAATTCCAAAAGTGCTCCTGCATTTTTAAGATATCCAAAACGACTTCCTGAAATTTTCGAAGCGCTTTTAACATCAATAATGTCTAATTTTTCTCCAATATCCAAATGGTCAAGTGGTTTGAAGTCAAATTTTGTGGGTTCTTTATATTTCCTTATTATTTCATTTCCCGATTCATCTCTGCCAACCTTAACATCTTCTTTTGCAGTATTTGGAATTTTATAAAGTTCTAATTTTAATTCATTCCAAACAGCATTTAATGCATGTTCTTCTTTTTCCAATTTTTCTTTTAGATTTTTCCCTTTTTCAATCTGCTCCGGGGTTGGTTTTCCCTTCATGGATACTGTGAGAATATTTCTTTCCTCCCGGAGTTTTTGAACGACAATTGACAATTCCCTGTATTTTTTATCAATTTCCAAAATATGCGCAATGTTAATATCAACATTTTTATCCTTCGCAGCTTTTTGGACAAGTTTCGGATTTTCCCTAATAAAATTTATATCTAACATAATTTTCTTCTTGTCATGCTGAATTCCTGCCCGCCAATGCTCTGCATAGGCAAGTGCAGGCGGGTATTTCAGCATCTCATTTTTTTATTTTAGATCCTGAAACTAGTTCAGGATGACACGATTAACAATACGTTTTAATTTCCGTATTGCCTTATATCTATGATTATATTCTTTTTGTTCCTCATTGGTCAATTGATCTTCGTGATAATATTTTTTAAGTTTTGGGAGATAAAAAAACGAGCGATAAGGATAACCCTTCAGTAATTTAAGATAAGGTTTCCTTGAAATAATTCCCTCAACTTCTCCCGTAACGCTCCAAACTTTTCCACTTGGCAGAGCCAAAGATATTACCGTTTTGAAAAATGCTTTCCTATTATTATCAGGCAATTCTTGAGCAATTTTCGTCATGTGTCTAATAATGTCTTTTTCTGTTGAATCTTTTCCTAACCATCTATTGCTTTTTAAACCCGGCGCCCCGTTAAGAGCCGAAATCTCTATTCCTCCGTCATCCGAAATCGCAGGAAGATTGCTTTTCTTTGCATAAAACAATGCTTTCATTTGCGAATTCTCTTCGTAACTTTTCCCTGCTTCTTCAACATCATCTATAATTCCAATATCCGATAAAGAAACAAGTTCTAATGGCAAACCTTGCCTGTCGGCAGGCAGGTCGGAGAGAAAATCCGAAATCTCTTTTAATTTCCCCGGATTTGTCGTCGCAATCAGAAGCTTCTGCATTTTTACATCCGCTATTTTTTCAAAAGTTTAATAAAATCATCAACAGAAAGATTTATAGGTTTTAGGATGCCATTTCGTAAAGTTCCTTTTTTAAGAATTCTTTGCAGGGGAACTATAAGAGTTTGTTTTTGATCGCTAGATATACGGGCTAGTTTTACATGACTTCCTCCTTGATGAACAATAGTAAATCCAATCTTTTGCAATGCTTTTATCGTTTCTTTTCCGGAGGCCTGCGGTAATTTAGGCATTAATATTTAATCTGACTGGTACCATAAATTGATTGCGAATATCAAGACCTTGCCCTACTTCTTCTGTCTGATCTTCCAAATATAATTCTGTTGCTTCTTTAATGTTATCCAATGCCTCCTCAAAAGTTTCTCCTTGAGATACGCACCCAGGAAGAGAAGGAATCCAAACTGAATACCCTCCTTCATCTTCTTTTTGAAATATTGCATTGTATTCCAAAACTTTTCGTTTCATATAGCCTTATTATACCACTACGTTACAACAAAAATCTTTTTCATATCGAAATTATTTTCCTTCCCTAAGGGTTGGGAAAAGGACGATTTCTTTTATTGCCCATTTGTTAGTGAAAAACATTACTAGTCTATCAATGCCGATTCCGATTCCTCCAAGCGGAGGCATTCCGTACTCCATTGCCGTTAAAAAATCCTCATCTATTTGCTGCGCTTCTTCTTTGTCGCGTCTTGCAACTTCTAAGTCTTTTGTAAATCTTTGTCTTTGGATTTGCGGATCGGTTAGTTCCGACCACCCATCGCAGATTTCTTTTCCTCCGATATACCCCTCGAATCTTTCAACCCACCCCGGCTTACTTCTGTGTGATTTCGATAATGGACTGACATCTTCAGGGTAATCAATAATCCAAATCGGATCTATTAATAATTTTGTAACTTTATGTTCGAAAATTGCAAAAATAAGCTGTCCTTTTGTTTCTTTCCCCAATAACTGCATTCCCGGACAATTCTTTTGCGCATACGCCATCAAATTTTCTGCAGTTTCTTTTTCAACATCCAAATTCAATTTTTCTTTCATAATAACTGACATTTCTATTCTTGGCCATTTGCGGCCAATATCTATTTTTTTATCATCCACCCCAAGAGTTGTGTGTCCGTACAATTTCTCTGCTAAGTGCTTAAATAATCCTTCCGCAACATCCATAACTCTTTGGTAATCTGCGTATGCTTCATACCATTCAATCATTGTAAATTCCGGAAAATGCGTATGATCTATTCCCTCATTACGGAAATCTTTGCAAATTTCATAAACTTTTTCATATCCGCCGATCACCAGACGCTTCAAATATAGTTCGTCTGCAATTCTTAAGTACATATCTGTATTCAGCGCATTTACATGAGTTTTGAAAGGCTTTGCATTTGCCCCGCCATACAAAGGCTGTAGGGTTGGAGTCTCCACTTCCCAAAAATTTAATTTATCAAGATATTCCCTGACTCCGCTAATTAATTTCGTTCTATTGTTAAAATGCGTTCGCACTTGCGGATTGATTAGGAGATCCAGATAACGCTGGCGATATCTAACTTCCGTATCTTTGATGCCAAAAAATTCGCTGGGAATTGAACTCAGGGATTTGGTTAACAATGTGTAAGATGCAGGCGCAATTGAAATTTCTCCGGCTGTGGTTTTGATAACTTCCCCTTCAACTCCGATATAATCTCCAATGTCTAAAAGTTTGAGATTTTTATAGCTTTCACCTAATAGTTTTTTCTGGAAAAACAGCTGAATTTTCCCGCTTTCATCTTTTAAATCTGCAAAAGCAATATTTCCATGTTCTCTATAAGAGAAAATTTTTCCCGCAGTTTTAACAGTTTTACCTAAACTTTTTAGAGCATCTCCAATTGTTTGTTTTTTGTCAAAAGAGGCCGGATACGGATTTATCCCTAATTCTTTTAACTTATTTAGCTTCTCCAAACGAACTTTCCTAAAATCTACATCCGCCATATTAGCTTTTACTATACCATCAAATACGAGCTTAATGCAAAGACTTAATGAGGAATGAGATAAGTTTTGCCAACAAATTTAAGCTTTCGATTGAAATAGATTCTTTAACAGTATGAGGATCTATTACTCCATCTCCAAGGTTAAGAGTCTTTATTCCATTTGAATTAAATATATTTGCATCCGAACATGCCCACTTTCTTATCAATGTCGGCGTAAGATTCAATTTTTCTGTAGTTCTTTTTGTTTCTTGGATAAATTCATCTTTTTCATCGTATTCGTACCCGGGGTTATCCTGAAAAACTTCTGCTTCTATCGTTCCCCCGTATTGCATTGCAATTTCTTTAAACTTATTTACTATCGAATTTGTGTGCTCCTGAACATCTTTTCCGACAAAGCTCCGAACTTCTCCCTTAACTATTGTCTCCCCGGGAATAGTATTAATTCCATTTCCACTACTTGCTATTCCTATATTCGCAATTGTCTTGTCATTTATTTTTCCAAGTTTTATTTCATTTAATGAAGTACCTAATATTTGCAAGGTATTTATACCTTCATCCGGAGTAGATGCATGAGTCGATTTTCCAATTATTTTAATATGAAATCTATTATAAAAAGGCGAAGCAGTTATAATAGATCCAAGAGAAGAAAGGCTGTCGAAGGTATATCCCTTTTTAGCATTAACTTTTGAATAATCTAATTTTGTTGAACCAAATTCACCGCTTTCTTCTGCCAATGTAAAAACTACATCCAGGGGTTTTGTCTGTGCTCTATCTTCAAGGACCGACCTTAATACTTCCAATATTGCTGCAACTGCAGCTTTGTTATCTGCTCCCAGAATAGTATCTCCGTTACTTTTAATAACTCCGTCTGTAATTTGAGGATTAATATTTTTTCCCGGCTCAACAGTATCTAAATGTGCCCCCAGCAAAAGAGGCTCTCCAACTCCGTCAACTTTAACAATTAAGTTTCCCCGAACATCCTGAATGGGATTTAAGCCAAGTTTTTGAACAAGCTTAATAACATAATCTCTTACTTTTTCCTCCTGACCGGTGGGACTATCAATTCTAACGAGGTCTAAAAAAGTTCGCACCAATCTATCTTCCTGCATGATTATATCTTACCATGCTTAGCGCCATTTTTACCATTAGCATGGGCGTCAAACACCGTTACTCCTGCATTTGCATTTTCCTTACGGCATTTGTTAAATCAATAGGGGTATCGCAACAATGAGGATTTCCGTCTGTTTTTGCACCTGATTGTCTGCGCGGACATTTTTCACATGCCACCCATACATCTTTGTGGAGTTCTGAAGGATCCATTTTTTCGCCTCCTACTTTCCTAAACAAGGGAATGCTATCTTCATTTGCTAGGGCAAAAAACCTGTTGTCGGGATCGGGATATAGTCTATTCAAGTGAGTTAATAGTGCCGTAACAACTCCTCTTCCAAAACCTTTTTCCTGACTGTCCGGATTCGTACACAAAGCTCCTATTTCCACCCTTCTATCCGGATATATAAACGTCGCCGCTACATGACTCAATGGATTACCGTTATCATCTACTGTAACTATTGAATGGCTTTTGCCAAAAAGGTCAAGGATTTCTTCAGGTGTTTTTGGCAGCATTTTTTTATCTTCAGCAGCTTTTATTGTCCAACCCGATATGGCTCTTGCCAAATCTATACGACTCGCGTCAGGCACAATTACCGAACATGGCCTGGGCAACCTTTCTGCCAGAGCTATTTGCGGACTTAATTCAATACTCATATATCGCCTATATTACCAAAAACTATATCTTTTGTCAAATTTATATAAATCCTTGACAAATCGTATATAATATGTTATAATCTTAACATATGCTAACAGTGCCTGAGGCTACAGAAAAGATTATTGATCGTTCCAGATATCTTTCGGAAGCAATATCCAAAGGAATTATTAATGTATCTTCTTTGGCCAGATACATAAAACCAGAACTTGAGCAAATCCTTGAAAAAAAAGTCAGCTACCCTGCCGTAGTTATGGCTCTAAATAGGCTATCCGCCCAAATCAAACCTAAATATGTCTCAAATAGCATATTCAAAGCTCCTCCGGATATGATTATGAGGTCAAATCTTATTGAAATATGTGTTTCTAGTTCAGGCAATCTTATCGAAAGATACCAAACATTATTGAAACTTTCACAGACTAACGAGAAACACTTCTTTACCGCAACTCAGGGAGTTTTTGATACAACCATTATTGCAAGTAAAGACTTGGGAAATACCATTAAGAACATTCTAAAAAATGAGTCAATTGTGGCTGAATTTACCAATTTGTCCTCTATTACAATTAGGCTTCCAAAAGAAGCAATTTCAACGCCTGGAATTTTTTATTTCTTCTTAAAATCCCTTGCGTGGGAAGGAGTAAATATTATAGAAATTGTTTCTTCCTATCTTGAATTTACTCTGATTTTGCCTGAAAAAGAAACTAACAGGGCTTTTTCAATTCTTCAATCTTTATTTGTTAATCCGGTTTAATAATCTTCCAATGTGGAAGTGTCGCCAACTGGTAATCCAAGTTCTTTTGCCTTTAAAACTCTGCGCATAATTTTCCCCGATCTCGTTTTGGGTAATTTATCAATAAACTCTATCTCCCGAGGATAAGCATGCCCTGCCAGATGTTTTTTAACATAATCCTTTAATTTATTCTTAAGTTCTTCGGTAGGCTTAGCTCCTGCTTTAAGAACAACAAACGCTTTGATTATTGAGCCTCGGACTGCGTCGGGTTTACCAATTACTCCTGCTTCAACAACATCCGGATATTCAACCAAAACGCTCTCAACTTCAAATGGCCCCACTCTTTCCCCCATTGTTTTAATCACATCATCTGCTCGTCCGATAAACCAGAAATAACCGTCTTTATCCTGAAAAGCGCGGTCTCCTGAGATATACCAGCCATGCTTAAAATAAGATTGACATTTCTCTTCATTGTTCCAGATGGTTTTCATAAGAGAGGGGACAGTTTCCGGTTTCAATGCCAAGTTACCTTCTTTTCCTTCGGGCAATTCTTTACCCTGCTCATCTATTATTGCTGCTTTAACTCCGGGCATTGGCCGACCCATAGAACCAGGCTTAATATCCAAAGCTGCATAATTAGCAATGCAAATTCCACCCAATTCCGTCTGCCACCAGTTGTCATGAAAAGGCAAACCAAAAGTTTCCAGACTCCACCAAATCGCTTCAGGATTAAGAGGCTCTCCAACACTGCCTAAAAATCTCAAAGATGAAAGATTAAAGTCTTTGACATTAATATTTGAACCCATTAACATTCTTACTGCTGTCGGAGCCGTATACCAGACTGTTACTTTGTAATTTTCTATTATTTCGTACCAGCTTTGCGGGGAAAATCTGCCCTCGTATATCACAGACGTTCCCCCAAGTCCCCAAATCCCCATTATTCCATAGACAACTCCCGTAACCCAACCCGAATCAGCAGTGCACCAATAAATATCATTTTCTTTCACGTCCAAGGCGAATTTCGTGGTCCAGATTGCCTGTAAAACATCCTGATGAGCATGAACAACTCCCTTGGGTTTCCCTGTTGTTCCGGAAGTATAAAGCATATAAGCGAGATCATCCTGCTTCATATGCTCAATTTTGAAATCAGAATCCGCTTTCTTCATTTCTTTATCAAAGAAAACTATATTTTTCTCTTTTGGCAAAACTACAGCTCCCCGCTCAACAATAACTACTTTTTCTAAATCGGGTAAACTCTTCCAAATCTTTTCTATACGAGGATATAAAATAGAATTTGTTACAACTACTTTTGCTCCGCTATCTAACAACCTATCCAAAAGGGCAACCTCCTGAAAAGCAGAAAACAATGTTCCAACAATTGCCCCAAGCTTTAGAATTCCCAAAAAAGCAATATATCTTTCAGGAATAGTCGGAAGAAAGAGAAATACCCGATCTCCCTTTTGAATACCCTGGGATTTAAGAACATTGGCGAATTTATTGGTAAGTTTTTTTAAATCTGAATAAGTATATTTTTCTTTTTCTCCATTTTGTCCTTCGAAAAACAATGCGATTTTATTTTTCCTCCTACCAATCGCATGTCTATCGATAACATTGTAAGCCGCATTAAGCATTCCGTCTTTGAAATAATCTATTTCCGACTCTGCTTTTTTCCAAGTAAAATTTTTATAGATTTTTTCGTAATTTAATAGATTGGGAGGTTTTTTTAACTTTGAAGTATCCTTATGAATAATATTCACTGTGCCTTGCATGATATTTTGTCTTCGTATTACTTAACGCTTATAACGGAATAGGTGATTTTGCCGGCGGGGGCTTCGACCTGAACTTTTTCCCCGACTTTTTTACCAATCAGGACTTTGCCAAGAGGAGATTCGTGTGAGATTTTTTTATTTGTGGGATCCGCCTCCCATTCTCCGACAACCGTAAAAATTTCTTTTTTCCCATTGGAATGAAGGGTAACTGTTGAACCCAACTTTACCGCATGACCTGGAGACTTAACGTCTCTTATGACAACTGCCTGCTTAAGGATAATTTCCAACTCATCAATTCTCCCGTCTATAAAAGTCAGCTCTTCCCGCGACGCAACATATTCCGCATTTTCTGACAAATCTCCCATATTCCGGGCCTGACTAACATGTTCCAAAACACGGGGTCTTTTCACGTTAACAAGCTCGTCATATTCTTTTTTAAGCTCCGCCAAGCCCTCTTTTGTTAAATAAATTTTTTTGTTATTGTCCATTTTAAACTCCTAACAACAATAAATCCCTCTGTTGATTAATTGAGGGATAGTAGAGAAAATATATAGGAAATACGAAATTTTGTCAATAACCTCTAGTACTATATCTCAAACCCATCAACCAAACCATGAGCAATCTTCTTAATCCCTTCCGAAACTTCTATTCTTACTAATCCCACATTGGGTTGACCATAATATATAACGGCAGCTAAAGGAGCTGCCAAAATTAAAGGCAAAACTGCAAGATCTTCTTCCCCTTTTATCTTTAAGATTATCCTTTGGCCGAAATCGGATTTAAAAATATTTATAACTTTTGAAAAAAGGTCGGAAGTTATATGTCCTGCCGGATTATTTGCGGTTATAATTTCTTCATCCCCGGAAAAACCCAGCTCTGAAAAAGAGGTAAATTTTGCTTCCCTTGCTATCTTAAAATCAACTACTGAAACATTTTGCTTAATGAAGTTTTCATTAAAGTTTCCGGTCGTAACATCTCCAACTGTAATTACTAAATTATTTCTATCTACAGACAGCTTCTTTCCGTCTCTTATTATCTCTCCGAATGGTTTTTGAAATTCTTTTCTTAAATTTTCAGGAAGAATTAGATCTTTTCCAAACCATAATGGACTCACATAAAGCTTGCCTTCCCTGCTTATTTGGCCGGCTCTAATTCTTTGAGACGATATTATTTTTCCGTCTTCTGATAAAACTTGCGGCGCGATAATAATATCTAACTTACTAAGTCCTAGTTCTTCTCTTTTTTGATTAATAATTTCCGCACCTTTTTTTGAATCCTCTGAAACAACAATCGTATCAATCTTTAAAATCCTATCAAGTGTCGGTCCAAACAAATCATTTATTTCAACTATTTCCACTTTATCCAAAACGCCCTCCGCTTTCACAAACTCTAAAACCGCCCGTTTTCTTTTTTCAAATTCTTCAAATTGCTTCAAACTTCTATCTTCTACCTTCCATCTTCGCACAAATTTATCGCTGGTTAATCCAATGATAACTTCTTTTCCTACGGAACAAGCAAGTCTCAAAAATGTTTCGTGTCCTTTGTGAAGATGATCAAACGTCCCCCCGCAAACAACTAAATTATCGGTCATAGTCTTGCAGAACTTGAGCTACGCCTTGAGAAAGAGTTTCAGCTGCTGCCTCCACAGATGTACCTTTCAATATAGAATCCACTGCATTATTCAGATGATTATTCATCTTGGAATTTAATCCATTATCATACGTTCCATCTACAAAAAAAGAGGAAACCGCAAACGGAGCGCTTGCGGCAAAAGGATAAATAGCAGAATTTCTCAAACTATCCGCAAGGTCAATTCTTGCGTATGGGCCTTTAAATAATTTTTGGGTTACTTCTTTTCGCGTTAAATATTTCAAGAAAATAAACGCTTCTTTTTGATTCTTGCTTTTGCTGTCAACTCCTTCCGCCCAATAAGACGCTATTGTTGCGTTTTGACCCGGCAAATTTGGCACAGGATAAATGCTGAAAGAAAGATTTGGATTAATAGATTTTATTACAGCGTAATCTTGGGAATAGCCAAAATACATGGCAAGGCTGCCCGACGCAAATGCTTTAATTGATTGATCCATCGTATCATCCCAAACATTACCGGGAGGAAGCGCAAAAGAAGAATAAAATGTTAATGCGTCAGCTGCGGCCTGAAGATTTGAAGAAATATTCTGAAGATCAACCCCGTTTTGAACAAAAAGCAACGATATTATGTCCGGCGCGTGGGTAATATTGCCATAAGTTCCCATTGCCGCTCCAGCCGTTTTAATCTTGTTGTCCTCATCCTTAACAGTTAACTGCCTTGAATAATTCATAAAGTCTATCCAGGAAGCAGGCGGAGTTAAACCTGCCGCCTCAAAAATATCATTATTGACATAGAGATTCAGAGTATCTATTTGCAAGGGAACCCCGTAAATCGCACCATTTCTTATCAAATCGCTTTTGGCAACAGGATAATAACTTGCAGTGAAATCTTCTTTTGCAATCACATTCTGCGGAAGAGGAGACAGAATGTCTGACAATTGAGCCGTCCATGAATTATGAAATTTAAAAATATCAGGTCCGTTTCCATTGTTTGATCTTGCCATCAATCTTTCTCGATATTCCTTTATGTTTTGCTTGAAATAAGTTATTTTAATGTTTGGATTTTCTTTTTCAAAATCAGCAATTATTGGAGCTACCACTAATTCATCCTCTTGTAATCCCCAATACGTAAGCGTAATATTATTCATTTTTGTCTGAAAAAATTTGGGCAAAACAAAATTAAGAAGCATAAAAATAACCGCCGAAACAACAGCGATTCCCAATAATATTTTTACAATCTTGAAGAATTTTGAAGGAGGATGCGCAAGCGGACTGTTCACTGGAACTTCCGGCTGTTTGGCTATTTCAGAAGGGCTTTGGAAAATTGTGTTTTCATCCATAATCTACATCTAGTATAATAGTCCATACTCAATATATCAAATCAAACAATGAAAAAACTATCTCTAAAAAAGAGGATTTCCATGCAAATTTTCAAATCATTCTTCTGGTTTGTGACAGGGGCAATGCTAGCACTTTTTCTATTAACAAGTTTTACGTTTATTATTTTTGAAAAAATAAATACCAATGTTGCTTACCCCGGCATTATGGTTGAGAATATAGATCTGGGAAGAAAAACCGAGAAAGAGATATACGAAATATTTACAAAGAGAAATGAAAATATAGCTGATACGCAATTTACTTTTCAAAACGGAGAAGATGCGACAACAATTTCAGCCACAGGGCTTAATTTCGGATACGATCAGGGTCTCATTGCAAAACAAGCGATAAGCTTGGGCAGATCGGATAATTTCCTTTCCAATGTCAGTCTTGTTTTTCAGGCATACGTAAACGGACTTACGCTTAAACCTGCGTATCATTACTCCGATAGCAATCTTCAAAAATTTCTAGCCCCTTTTGTAAATAAAATCAATAAGGACCCTCTTGATGCAGTTTTTAGCTTTCAAAACGGAAAAGTTACGGCATTTAAACCTTCCGAAGAAGGACAAGTTGTTGATATCGAAAAAATAAAAATAAACTTAAATTCTCAATTTCAAAAAATAGTATCCCAACAGAAGCCTCAGGAAATAATTATTCCTGTTGAAATTCGAATTCTTACGCCTAAAATAACTACAGACAAAGCAAATAATTTGGGAATAAAAGAACTCATTGGGACAGGAACTTCTCTTTTTGCTCACTCAATACCAAGCCGTATCTTCAATGTAACTCTTGCCGCATCCCGCATAAACGGCGCGTTAATTGCCCCCAACGAAACATTCTCTTTTAATAAAGCACTGGGAGACGTATCTTCTTTTACGGGATACAAACAGGCATACATTATACAAAACGGCAAAACAGTGCTTGGCGACGGAGGCGGTGTCTGTCAGGTTTCAACGACTTTTTTTCGGGCGATTCTGAACTCCGGACTTCCGATTGTAGAAAGACATGCTCATGCATACAGAGTTGGCTATTATGAACAGGACGGTCTGCCCGGTTTGGACGCAACCATCTATGTTCCAAGCGTTGACCTAAAATTCAAAAATGATACGGATAATTATATACTCGCACAAACTCAGATAGATCCGGTATCACAACAGCTTTCAGTCTTTTTATACGGAACTTCCGATGAGAGAACAACTAGCATAACCAAGCCTGTTATTACCAATCGAATTCCGGCACCAGCGGATTTGTATCAAGACGATCCGACTCTGCCACAAGGAGTTGTAAAGCAAATAGATTTCAAAGCAGAGGGATCAAAGGTTTCTTTCTCAAGGGAAGTAACAAAAGACGGCAAAAAAATTATATCCGAGAACTTTATCTCAAATTACGCTCCATGGCAATCGATATTCCTTCGAGGAACGAAGGAAAATTAAAAATTATGAAAAAAATATTAAACATAAAGGAGGCGATTGAAATTGCGCAGGAAATTAAAAAAAAGAATAAGTCGATTGTTGTGGCTGGTGGTTTTTTTGACATCTTACATCTAGGCCACATTAAATTTTTGGAAAATGCAAAAAAACAGGGGGACTATCTTTTTGTATTATTGGAGGATGATAAAAAAGCAAAAGAAAAGAAAGGTAAAGAAAGACCAATAAATCCCCAAAAAATCCGTGCAAAAATCTTATCAGCCCTCCAAAGCGTAGCTTATGTAATTACACTAAAAAATATGACAAATAATGGCTGTTATGATAAAATCATAACTCAAATAGCGCCAAATATAATTGCGGCAACAAATCCCGATCCGTATATAAGACATAAAAATAGACAGGCGAAATTAGTTCAGGGAAAAGTCGCGTATGTTATCCGAAGAATTCGCAATTATTCAACAACTCAATTATCCAAACTTATATGAAAAAAGTTCTTTTAGCTTTTGCATTACTTCTGATTTTGACTTTCGGAATGGTTTTTGCGCAAAATAAGCTCAAAACAAAACCAACAGCTGCAATAAATAACCGCATTTTCGAATTAGATATTGCTGACTCGCAAAAAGAAAGAGAGGTAGGTTTATCTGAAACAGAGTCTCTTTCCGAAAATCAAGGAATGATCTTTATTTTCGATAAACCCGGTTATTATTCTTTTTGGATGAAAAACATGAAATTCCCTATTGACATAATCTATATCAATAAAGACACCATCGTTACGATAAAAAATAATGTTAAGCCTCCAAAGGACAATAAGGAAAGTCCGATTATTTATGCTCCGACAGCGCTTGCAGACAGAGTTCTGGAAATTCAGGCAGGTCTTTCCGAAAAGTACAATTTCAAAAACGGCGACAAGGTACAATATGAAAATCTTAGCAATTGAGACAAGCTGTGATGAAACGGGAGCAGCGGTTGTTTCGAAAAATCTCCAAGAAAATTACGTCAAGGTTTTATCTAACATTATCACATCATCGCTAGTTCTTCATGCAAAAACCGGCGGAATTATTCCTGATATTGCAGCCCGCGAACAATTAAAATTCATCATTCCTGTTATTGAAAAATCAATTGAAAATTGCAAATTGAAAATTGCAAATTTGGATGCTATTGCTGTTACTGTGGGTCCCGGCCTAATCGGATCGCTTTTGATCGGTGTTGAAACTACCAAAACCCTATCATACCTTTGGAACAAACCAATAATACCCGTAAATCACCTGCTTGGACACATCTACGCGAATTTCATTCGAACCATTAACCATAAACCATCAACTATTAACTTTCCTGCTCTTTGCCTTCTTGTTTCCGGAGGCCATACTGATTTGATATTGTTAAAAAGCCATAGTGAATTCAAGTGGCTTGGGGGAACATTGGATGATGCGGCCGGAGAGGCTTTTGATAAAATAGGACGGCTCTTGAGTCTTCCTTATCCCGGGGGTCCTGCTATAGAAAAGTATTCGAAACGCGGCACTGTCGGCCGCTTTACATTCCCAAGCCCTATGATATATTCCAAAGATTTTAATTTTAGCTTTTCCGGACTAAAAGCAGCAGTAACAAGAGACGTAAAGAAAATAAAAAATATGGATGAGCAAACAAAAGCAGACATTGCCATTTCTGTTCAAGAAGCAATTACAGGTGTGCTTGTTAAAAAAACTATAAATGCGGCGAAAAAATACAGCGTCAAATCTATTCTCCTTGGTGGCGGAGTCGCTGCAAATCAAAACCTCCAAAACGAACTTAAATTGCAAATTGAAAATTGCAAATTGAAAATTGCATTTTTCGCGCCCGAAAAATCGCTTTGTACCGACAATGCTGCCATGATCGGGGCATATGCGGCGTTTCATTACAAGCCCGCGCAATGGAAGAATATAACAGCAGATCCGGAATTATATTTTTATGATTAAAAAAAGAATTGTTTTATTAAGTATTTTGCTTTTATCAATCGTTATTGTTAGCGCAAATAACACAAAGCCTGATAACGAAATTGTTATTCCTATTGCCACTCCTTTGAGGTCTCTATACGCTCCGATTTTAGTTTATCATTACGTTGAATATGTTACAGATGAAAGAGACACCATGAGGAAATCTCTCAATACTCCTCCACATCTTCTGATAAAACAGATTGAAACTCTAAAAAATGCCGGATATACATTTGTTACTATGTCCGAATTAATGGAGATAATGGACGGCAAAATAAAACTGCCCAACAAGCCAGTTGTCCTGTCCTTTGACGACGGCTACAGAGATTTTTATACCGATGTCTTCCCGATTCTTAAAAAATACGATGTAAAAGCAGTCGTCTATGTTGTTTCAGGGTTTTTAGACCAGCCAAATTATATGTTTACCGAACAGGTAAGAGAAATTTCGAAAAGCGGATTGGTCGAAATAGGAGCTCATACTGTGCACCATTACGCCTTAAGAGGACTAGATAATTTAACTGCAAAATACGAAATTGAAGAAAGTAAAAAAGATTTGGAAACACTGCTAAATATCCCCATAGTTTCCTTTGCGTATCCTGACGGAAGTTTTGATGATCAAGCTCAAAAATTAATTAGAGAAGCGGGGTTCAGATCCGCAGCCACAACATTGTACGGATATGAGATTAACCAAGGCAACAAATACTCTATGTACCGCATCCACCCGGGCAACAAAACCGACACTTTTTTGATAAACTTCCTTAAATGAAATTAGACAATGTGGTAAAATGAAAATGTGCAAATAGAGCTTTTAGTTATTGGAGTTTTGATTTTCTTAGGGTTTTTAATAACTGTTTATTTTCTAAGTAATAAAATTTCAAATCTTCAAAATAATAAGTCTGACGCCTCGCTTCTGGAATGGCTCAAAACCATGCAATCAACTATTAATTCTTCTTCAACGCATATGGTAAAAACCTTGCAGGAAAATTCCAAACAATTAAACGAGAGGCTTGATCGCGCTGCAACAGTTATTAGAGATGTAGGACATGAAGTCGGGCAAATGAGCGAGATCGGAAGATCAATGAAGGAACTTCAGGATTTCCTGAAAAGCCCGAAATTAAGAGGCAATATCGGAGAACAGGTTTTGAAAGATCTCATTTCTCAAATGTTTCCCAAAAATAGTTTTCATATCCAATATCAATTTAAGTCCGGGGAAAGAGTAGACGCTGCAATTCAAACAGACGCGGGAATTTTACCCATTGATTCGAAATTTCCAATGGAAAATTTCCAAAAGATGAGCAAAGCGGAAAATAAACTTGATAAAAGTTTGTTCGAAAAAGAATTTGGCAAAGATGTCAAAAAACATATCTCCGATATTGCCAGGAAATATATTCTGCCCGAAGAAGGAACTATGGATTTTGCTCTGATGTATGTCCCAAGCGAATCCGTATATTATGAATTGGTTAATATGCTGGACATAATGGATTTTGCCAAGCAATCACGCGTTTACGTTGTCTCGCCAACCACTCTTTACGCTCACCTGCAAACAATTCTTTTATCTTTTGAGGGTAAAAAAATAGAAAGCAGATCCCGCGATCTTTTCAAAATGCTCCGCGCGCTGCAAGTCGATTATAATAAAGTTGAAGATCAGATGCTGGTTTTGGGAAAACATATTAACAATGCTCAATCCCAATTTACCAATGTAAATATGGGCATAAGTCAGATCGGACAGAAAATTAATTCAACAAAAAGTCTTGAGGCATGAACCCGCCTGCGGCAAGGCTTCGGCGGGCGAAGGGAGGTGAAAAAATGAATAACAAAATATTATTAGCAATAATCGTTTTAGTTGTCGCAGTTGGAGCCTTTGCTTTTTTTGGCAATAAGAAAACCAACGCGCCTGCACAAACAAATTCGAGTCCGGAACAGACAGCAACAACCAACAATATTCTCTTGTCCAGCAGCGGATTCGAACCAAAAGAGCTTATTGTAAAAACCGGAACAAAGGTTACCTGGATCAATAGAAGCGGAAAGTCGGCAACTGTAGATTCCGATGATCATCCGACCCATAAATTGTATCCCTTCCTTAATCTTGGACAATTTGCGGACGGAGTGTCTGTTCAGGTCGTATTTGATAAACCGGGAAAATACATTTATCACAATCATTTCGACGCAAGTCAGACCGGAAGCGTAAAGGTTGAGTAACTTTGTGCTAAAATAACCGCATGGTCGATAATAAGACTTTAAATCCTCAACAGATTAAAGCCATCAAGTATTTTGTGGGTCCGCTTTTAATAATTGCAGGCGCAGGAACAGGCAAGACTACCGTAATAACCGAGCGGATAAAATATCTAATACTCAAAAAAAATATACTTCCCTCTCAAATTCTGGCTTTAACATTTACAGATAAAGCAGCCCACGAGATGGAAGAGCGCGTCGACATCACCATGCCTTATGGATATACGCAAATGTGGATATCCACATTTCATGCCTTCTGCGACAGAATTCTCCGGGTGGACGCGCACGCAATAGGACTTGATCCCGGATATAAATTGATCTCCGAAGCTGAATCCATTCTTCTTCTTAAAAAAAACATTTTCAATATGGGACTTAGTATTTTTAGACCTCTTGGAAACCCTACGAAATTTTTAGACGCTCTTTTAATCCATTTCTCAAGATTAAAGGACGAGGATATATCCCCGAGCGAATACATTAAATGGACCAATAAACAAGAGTCGATAGATGAAAGTAAGCAATACTTAGAACTCGCAAATGCGTATAAAAAATATGAAGAGTTGAAAGTCAAAGAGTCGGTTATGGACTTTTCTGACCTTATTTCGAATACTCTATTATTGTTCCGGGAAAGAAAAAATATTTTAAAAAAATATCAAAAACAATTCAAATTTATTTTGGTTGATGAATTTCAGGACACTAATTACGCCCAAAACGAACTGGCAATCCTTCTTGCAGGCCACGATAAAAATATTGCAGTGGTGGCAGATGATGATCAATCAATTTACAGATTCAGGGGAGCTGCTGTTTCGAATGTCTTGCAGTTCAAAAAGAGCTTTCCGAAGGCAGAAATTGTAACGCTTAACGAAAATTTCCGATCTACCCAGCCAATTTTAGATGCAGCTTATAGACTCATTCAGCATAATAATCCCAATCGGCTTGAAGTAGTTGAGGGTATTGATAAAAAACTCAAAAGCCATTCTGTTGCTAGCAAAAAAGAAATAGAGGTAATCCATGAAACAAGATCAGAGGACGAGGCGGATAAAATAGCGCTAACAATTAAAAAATTAACCGAAGATAAATATGAATATAAAGATATTGCAATTTTGGTTAGGGCGAATAATCACGCCCAGATGATCACAACTGCTCTGCAAAGACATAGAATCCCTTTTCAGTTTTTGGGACCAGGATATCTTTTCCAGCAGGAAGAAATAAAAGACTTAATTGCCTATCTGACATTTTTAACCAATCTTTCGGATTCTGTTTCCCTTTTCAGGGTATTATCAATGGACATATTCAGAATTCCCTATATCGAATTGAACTATCTTCTCAACTTTGCGAAAAGAAAAAACCTTACGCTTTTCGAAGCGCTTTTCAACGTCGAAAAGTCATTTCTAAAACCCGCTACGCCGGAAAAACTTATAAATTTCAGAGAAATGGCCGTAAGGCATCTGGAAAAAAGCAAGAAGCAAACCGCGGGACAAATTCTTTACTATTTCCTGGTGGATTCAAAGCTTTTTGAAACACTTAATAATACTTCTTCCGTTAAGGAAGAACGAAGAATCCAAAATATTGCAAAGTTTTTTGACAGAATTAAAAACTTCGAATCAGAACGCTCGGATGCAAATATCTTCACGCTTGCCGAATGGTTAAACCTAATACTGCAAATGGGAGACAGCCCTACGGCTGCAGACATAGATATGAAAGACAGAAATGCTGTGAATATTCTAACCGTACACTCTTCAAAGGGTCTTGAATTCAAAGCTGTATTTATGGTAAATCTTGTATCCGACAGATTTCCATCCAGAGAAAGAAACGAAAAAATCCCTTTGCCCGCAGGAATTCTTAAAGAAATTATCCCTGAAGATACTGACTTTCACTTGGAAGAAGAACGCAGACTTTTTTATGTTGGCATGACCAGAGCAAAAGAAAGATTGTATTTTACCGGAGCCTCCTACTATGGAACCGGAAAACGGCCCAAGAAAATATCTCCATTTATCTACGACGCCCTCCCAAAACTTCTAAAAGAAAATGCAGAAAGCAACACTCAGCAATTATCTCTTCCGGAAATTCTCTCGGTTTATCAAGAGAAGGAAGAGATCGAAGAGGAAAAACAACCGCTTAAACTAAGCTATATTACTTTTTCAAATCTGCAAATGTTTGATATCTGCCCCCTTCATTACAAAGCCAAAGTGATCTTTAATCTCCCAACCCCCATAGCTTCCGTGCAGAGCTTTGGTATTTCCATGCATAATGCCTTATATAATTTTTACAAACTTCTTGAGGAAGGAAGTAAACCATCGCTTGAAAAGCTCCTGACAATACTTAAAAAAGAATGGATAAGCGACGGATATACAAACAAAAAACATGAAGAAGAACGTTTTGCGCAAGGAAATAAAATTCTGGAAGATTTTTATAAAACAGAATGTAATCCGCCGGTAAAGCCCTTGAGACTTGAGTATCCATTTAATTTTACTTTGAAAAATAATGTTAAGGTTTTTGGCAAAATAGATCGAATCGATCCGAAGGGACAAGGAATTGAAATTATTGATTATAAAACAGGTGAAGATAATCCAAAAGCAAAAGCAGCGCATGAGCTTCAATTAAAAATATACGCTTTAGCTGCAACACGCATCAAAGATAATGTATTAAATATAAATCCAAAAGACATCACGCTAACTCTTCATTTTTTGGACAAGAATACCAAAAAGAGCATGAAATTTGAAAAAAAAGACCTTGACAGACTGGAAGACGAATTGATTGAGAAGATTAAGGAAATTGAAGAAAGCGATTTTCAATGCAGCAAAAGCGTCTTATGCATTAACTGCGAATATAGAATGCTTTGCAGCACCAATTAATATTTTCTATACTTATCATGTTTACCGATTGCAGCAAAAAGCGCAGTGTATTTATTTTTCCAGATAAAAAATATCCTATCACCTTTATTTAAACGGATTGTCCATACGCCTTTTGCATTTTGTAATTTTTCTAAATTCAAACTCGGATGAACCGGATTTAAAATAAAAAGATTAACTATCCTATCATAATCATTAAAACGGCGAAGATTATTTCTAACAAATTTCTTGCGTTCGCTAATAAAGTGATTTGAGTATTCGATTCTAATCTTTTGAGAGGACATATCTTTTAAGATCTTCGAGGTCATCATCTAAATCCCGTTTTGTTCTTATAATCTTAGTTTTTCCTTGCCTCGACTCAATCAAGGCTTGATTCAAAAGCTCCTCTAATTGCATTTTCTCCAAAAGATCAAGGCTAATAATAGCTCCCAGAGGCTTGTTGTTCGACATTACAACAATGGGCTCTTTGGATTTATTTGCATCTTCCAAAACCTTTTTATATCCCCTTTGAATTTGCCTTGCCGATACAGTATTAAACATATTATGAATAAAATATCACAACTCAAAGTGTATGTCAACCTGACATACACTAAAAGCTTCAATAAAAATTGCAATAGAAATTAATGAAAGTGCTCTGGGAAGGAAGTAAGCCAGATTCTGTTTCTAATCCTTCGATTTCTCTCAGGACTATAGTCCGTAATCTATCTCAGTTACGACAAAATCGTATCTGCCACGATTTTACGTGGTGCCTTTCTTTGATGCGCGTCCCGCTTAGCGGGACTCCCGTAAAGATGGTCTCCGCCAACCGGCGGACGCATCGGTCGAAAGTTGCAGCAGGTGGGATTACCTTAAACCTGCACCGAATGGTGCGGGTCGTTTCACTCATCAACCATAATCTTACGATTTTAGGCTAATGCTCGTCTCTGTGGCTCTCTCTTTGAGTCAATTCTCGCAGAGTGTTCAATAAATTTCTTTATCAAACCACCAGCACTCTCGTGTCGGAGCTTACGCTCCATCCCCGTCTTTACGCCTGTCTGGACTTTCCTGTACGTTCAGTTTACATGAACGTACTAACGGATCCTCTTCCCAGAGCAGGTGTATTTTAATACATTTACCACCTAAAAACAACTACCTTACTACTTTTTTAAGTGTTTTACCCGGTGTAAATCCGGGAGCTTTTCTGGCTGCTATTGTAATTTTCTCTCCGGTCTTTGGGTTACGACCCACTCTCTGAACTCTATTGCGAACAGAAAAAGTTCCAAATCCTGTAATCACCACTTTTTCTCCCCGTTTCAGCGCATCACGGATCGAACCGATAACAGCCTGAACGCCATCTCGAGCTGCCTTATTTGTTAAATTAGCTTTTTTGGCAACGATTTCAATTAATTCTCTTTTTGTCATCTCTATCACCACCAATCCGGGCAAAAGATATAGATTAGCTTAAAAATACAATGAAAACGCTAAGAAGTCAAGAGGTCAAATTTTTTTTCTTATTCTCTTTATTAATTTGAAGATATTTCTATGTTTTATCAACTTAGATATACAACTATTGTATCTTCTGTATTCTTATTTTTTAATTTTCCTAGCTGAAGGTTTTGGCAAATAATTTTCTCTGCTTGTTACTTTTTTGCCGCTAGTTAACTCTATATCTCTTCTTGTTCTTCCTCCGACAGCTCCTCCGTCTTTAGCATCTTTTTTTAGTCTGGGGAAACCCTTGGAATTACGATCTCTTGTGATTCTGGTTGTTGTTGCTTCCGCAAGCATCGTTAAAATTAATTCTATATCGTCCATATGATCCCGCAGGTTTTCCTTACTTAGTCCTTTAAAGTTTTTGTATTCGTCAACTTTCATATCAAAAGTTCCCTGCATAATTTCATTCGTGAGGATTGCAAATTCAATGCTTTTCGATGCGCCGCGATCATGCCATTCCTGGGTTAAGTCCTGCCTAACTGCTATTCCGCGCACGCGCTTGTCAATCCAATCTTTTGGATAACCCTTTTTATCATAAAGCTGCCTCATTCTACCCATTGCTAACTCAGGATTATTGATTTCGTCAATTCTTTCTTTTCCTACTTTTGCCAGCCAGCGCTTAAATGGTTCTGCTTTTGGGGATGGAATGGACTGAATGATGCGGAAAATTCCCTCCATATTGGCGCAATTCATTTTTTGTTTGCCGCCTCGTGTTGGAACCTCAAGGGTATGGACAATTTGTCCATACCCTTTTGATAATTCTGAATCCCTAACACGCATTTTATTGATATAGTCCTTGACGTTAAAGCTGTCAATCAATGCCAAAACCACATCCTCCACCACGAACCACCACTGATTTTCATGCCAAACGCGACGGACTTGTTTCTTCTCGAAAATTGCAGCTTGCGATGTCATCTTCATATAAGACCGCTCTTATTTTATCAGAATCTATTTCTCATCTTCAATGTTTCAAAAAACGATCAAGGAAACCAAGCTTCTGAGGTTCAGACTTGCCTTGCCCTTCCGTAGCCTTGTGCGAAGGAGGGCTAAGGGAGAACATCAACGCATCCTCCGGATCCCACCCGTCGCCAGGACCAGCCCAGCCGTGGCCCAGCCACAATCCGTCATCACCACGATCGAGCCGGAAGACATCCGGACGGCCGTGACGGTCAGCGATTTGCTTCATACCCATATATAACCACTCATTTAAAGGCTGGTCTTTGTATTTAAGTCTAAAATGTACTCCTGCTTCTGCAGGAACCAGATCCAGTCCCAATTCTTTTGCTTTCGCATATATCTGGTCAGTTGTCGGGTTCCCGAGAAGAAGATCGGCAACCTTTAGCCGCACGGTAGGAAGCATTTTGGGATTGGGTAAAATAATAAAGTCTTTGCTATTAAGCATATCTTTTGCATATTCGGTAATATTAATATTTGCTTGTTTAAGTTCTTGTTCCAACTGACTTTTGGATTTTCCGCCAATCTCAAGACTTTCTATGCGTATTTTTCCTTCAGGGAAAGAGGTGTATATATGTTCTATATTGTACTTTGATAAAAGATCAAAAATGCCGGGCGCAAGAGGCCCAACATACGCTTTTGTATCTTTATTTATTTCTTTTACGTCATGTGCAATCTGAGATTTTTCGCAGGCAAAAATAACTAACATATCTTCTTCTCGATTTCTTGGAAGTCTAAGCTCGGCAATTCGCGGATCTTTTTTGTATCCAAAACCTTCAATTTGAGAATTAAGTTCATAAAAGAAAGTCAAATCCACACTATTAAGTTTTTCGCCTTTCTTAATTTTTCTTTCAATATCCGTTAAAAGCCTCATATCACTGGATTTCTTTTTGTATGATTTTCCTTCTTCTTCAAATTCAGGTTCTGAAAGTTTTGCGTCAACAACATCGCCTATATACGAATCAAGATGCTCATCTCTGGCAACTCCTCTTACTTCCGCAATATTGCCTTGTTGATTTATAACCATAACGACCCTTGGAACAACAGGATTTCCCTCCTGATCGAAAGAGTAAAAGACATGCAAATCATTTTTATCTCTTACAAGATATCGCTCTGCCATTGCTTCTCCTCTGATACACCAGCCCGTGCCATAACTAGAAAGAGAGTCAACAAGTCGCTTTGGATCAGATCCTCTTGGATATTTAACCCATTTTCCTTTGGTAATTTTTAATAATTCTTCAGCAATCGGCTTAAACTCTTCTATTGCCAGACCGTAGAGTTGGGAAAAATTTTTATTCTCCAAAGCCTCAAGGTATTTTTGTTTTGAGTCTTGTGAAATATCAAAACGGCCGGTAAATTCAAAATCTGTTCTTGTCTTGTCCGCCCTTGCTTTTTCATCGGGATATTTTTGCTCCAAATCTCCCAAGACAATTGCTAAAGCTTCACGGTTAAGTTCGGGAAAGGGAGCAACAGTTTTCCCTCCTTTGGTTCTCTCATTGAAAACTCCCTTACTTTTATCGTAATTACCCATTCCCAAAACACTACGGAAAGCAAAATATTTAAGCCAGTCGGGATATTTAGCTTCATCGGAAGCCAAATAATCAACCCACCCATCAAGTGATCCTTGCTGATCTTTTATTATTGCTTGAGCAAGTTCTCTCCTGTAATCATCTGGAATATTAATTTCTCCATAGCCCTCTTCCCTGTGCCTGCGTTTTATGGAATCGTAGTAACTTTCTGGAATATTTTCGGGTGAAGTAACAAAATTTCTGTGAAGAGCATGTTTTGCCATTGTCAAATTTCTTCCTTTTCTGTCAAAATCGCTATGGCTGCCTGTCAATTCAGGAGGATTTACGAATGCATGCAAACGATTAAGATAATTTTGAATACGGGTACTAAAATCACCTTGATCAACCGTCTCACCTGTACGCTGTTCATTTCTTTTTGCTGCGGCTTTTACCCCATAATCTGTGTTGAGCTGATATTTTTTTTGCAAGAACTCTGCTCCCGCGTTTGCTTCACTCATTTTATTTTAAATTTATTTTAGCACAAAATTAAACCGAAGATTCTGAGGAAACTGCGCGGAATTCGCGGATTGCGGTAACTTTAACTTCTCCCGGAACTGCCAACGTATTCGAAACCTCTTCTCTTATTTTGTTTGCTGTTATTGTAGTTTGGGCATCATCAAGTCTTCCGGGATTTATAATGACCCTTAACTCTCTTCCTGCTTCAAAAGCATAGGCATCTTCAACTCCCTCATATTTTTTGGCAATTTCCTCCATATCTCTCAATCTCTTGGCATATCCTTCAATATCCTCGAAACGCGCGCCCGGTCTTGCGCCCGAAATAGAATCGGCTATATGGACTATGACTGATTCAACCGAAGAAAAAGGCTTATCTTCATGATGTTCCGCAACGCAGTTAACAATTTTTTCAGGAATGTTGAATTTTTTCAAAAGTTCCACTCCCAATTTCACATGGCTCCCTTCTCCCTCGACTACTTTACCAATGTCGTGAAAAAGACAACCAAGCCTAACGATATTTACGTCTGCTCCGATCTCACTAGCGATATGTATTCCTATTTTTGTTTCTTCAAGAGTATGGACAATCAAATTTTGCCCGTATGATGTTCTGAATTTAAAACGTCCCAAAATCGCCATTAACTCAACCGGCAAATTAAATACCCCGACTTCATGCGCAATCTTTTCACCCTCTTCAAGCATAATTTTTTCAACTTCCTGCTTGGTCTGGTTGACAATCTCTTCAATTCTGAATGGCTGGATTCTGGTATCTTTCAGAAGTTTTTCAAGGGTTCTTTTGGCAATTTCGCGCCTGACGGAATCAAAGCAGGAAAGCCGGATTATGCCCTCTTCATCCAAGTCAACGTCCACTCCGGTTGCCTGTTCAAATGCCCGGATATTGCGTCCTTCTTTGCCGATAATTCTTCCCTTTACATCCTCTGATTCTATCTTGAGTGTCGAAACAGTATACTCCGCAATGTAATCCAACGCCCCATGCTTCATGCTATCCAGTAAAATTTCCTGGGATTTCTTGGCTGCAGTTCTTTTCGCATCTTCCTCTTTCTCTTTAATAATTTTTGCAATTGAAGCTGTCTCCTTTGCCTCTACCTCGGCTAATAAATCTTTCTTTGCTTCTTCCGCGGTTAATCCTGATACTTTCTGGAGTTTTTCCGAATATTCTTCTCTTTTTTTTGCAATGTCTGCCTCTGCTTTGCGAAGGATCTCTTTCTCCTTTTCAAGCTTTTCTTCTTTTTCCAGAAGTTTTTTCTCTAAATCAATGATATCCTGATTTTGATTCATAATTTTTTGCAGACAAAGAAGAATCTACCTTAAAGGTAAATTTATATCCCAAAAGAGGCAATAAAAACACTTTTTATCATAGATAACCTCTTGTCTACTTAAATAATTATACTCCTTTGCCTAATACTTCGTCAACTACGTTTAGTTTCATAAACGTAGTCAATGCTTTTCTTGATCGTGTCCCAATTAAATCCCTTGCTTGCCAAAAATCTCCCCAGCTTTTGATAAATCTCTTCCCGTGTCATTCCGAATTTATTTCGGAATCTCCCCATTTTCTTTTCAACCAACTTTTTCGCTTGTTCCAAATCACCTACGGTCTGCGACCCGCGATCTGCGACAAGCCGTTCTATTATTTCATCATCAATTCCTTTATTCTTTAATTCCAGCTTGATTAAACGCAAACTCCGCGGTTTAAATCTAAGTCTATTTTCCACAAACATTCTCGCAAACTCTTCATCATTGATAAACTTCTTCTCCTTAAGCTTGACAATAATTTTTTCAATAATGTCATTCTGGGGAGCCCGTTCGGCTTCGCTCACGGCGACTCCAGAATCGATTCTGGACAAGCCAGAATGACGTTTTGTTAAAATCTTTAATTTGTCTCTGACTTCTTTCTCCGACCGGGGACGATACGACAAAAATCTCAAAGCGGAATTATAAAACTTCTCAAAATATTCCATTTGTGAGGTTATTTTTCTTCTATTCCTACTTCAACAGGGGTGCCGACGGATTTGTTTTTTTTCAGAATTTCATCGACAATCTTTTTTGCAATCTCCGGCTTTTCTTTGAGAAACATTTTTGTCGCTTCTTTTCCCTGCCCAAGCATGAGCTCGCCAAACCTATAAAATGCTCCGGATTTCTGAATTACTTCCATCTCCACCCCCACATCCACAATTCCGCCTTCCCGGGAAACTCCGTCTGCCATTACGTCAAACTCCGCAATTCTAAATGGAGCGGAAACTTTATTCTTGACCACTTTTACTCTATGGCGGGAACCGATAGCGCGGTCTCCGTCTTTAAGCGTTTCTATTTTTCTAATATCCATCCTCATGGTAGCATAGAATTTGAGAGCCAAGCCTCCGGTTGTGGTTTCCGGATTGCCAAACATAATTCCGATTTTCTGGCGCAATTGATTGGTAAATATACAAACTGTTTTTGATTTGGAAATAACACCTGTTAATTTCCGCAGAGCCTGAGACATGAGGCGCGCTTGAAGTCCCATCATGGAATCTCCCATTTCTCCCTCGATCTCCGCTCTGGGAACCAATGCCGCAACCGAATCAATTACCAAAACATCAACTCCGCCGCTTCGAATAAGACTTTCCGCAATTTCCAAAGCCTGTTCTCCCGTATCGGGTTGGGAAATTAGTAGCTCGTCAAGCTTAACTCCCAGGGTTTTTGCCCAGATTGGATCCAAAGCATGCTCCGCGTCAATAAAGGCTGCAACGCCTCCGTGCTTCTGGGCTTGGGCAATAATGGAAAGGCAAATTGTGGTTTTTCCCGAGGCTTCGGGACCGTAAATCTCAATAATTCTTCCCCTTGGCACTCCGCCTACTCCAAGCGCCAGATCCAAGGGAAGACAGCCCGTGGAGATAACCGAGATATCGAATTTTTGGCCTACTTCTCCGAAGCGCATTATGGAACCTCTGCCGTACTGTTTCTCTATTTGCTCCATTGCCAAATTTACAGCAGCGAGTTTCCCTGATGCTTCGGCTTGACCGTTGGAGGTAGCTTTTTGCGAATTCGGAGTCCTGCCCATAATGGGTTAATAATAAACAACTTGCCCTAACAATGCAAGTGGTAAATTTCCTACTTGACAGGACACGTAATTCCTGCTAATATATTATTATATGCTCAATCGTTCATATATGTTAGCCCATAAAGAACATCCTCATTACCTAACAGACTCAAAGATCGTATCGTTACAAACGAAAACTTATTTCTCCAATGAAGATAATGATTTAATTAGAATTATTCGTAATCTCTCCGATCCAACCAAACTCAAAATCTATCTTCTACTGCACAAAGTCAAAGAAATAGCTGTGGCAGACTTGACTCAAATTTTAGGACTTACTCAATCCGCTGTATCCCACGCCCTTTCCGATCTAAAAAACCTGGGACTTGTGGAATGCCACCGCTGCGGACAGCTTATATGCTACTCCTTAATTGAGAACAAAAAGAAAAATAAATTCTTAACTTTTTTTAGTAGATTTAATTAGTTATGAAACTATTCAACGTATTGATAATTCTGTTCTTAATAATAATTACAGGCGGATTTGTCTTTTTTAAAGACGGGTTTAATAATTTTCAAAAAGGCAGTAATCCTTCAGAGTCTTCCAATTCTAAGGTATTAATGGATCGCTTAGGTTATTTTGATTATTCCGAACGGAATTTAACATCTTCTCAGAAAAACGGCAAGACAGTTTTATTTTTCGCTGCCACTATTTGGTGCCAAACCTGCCAGGCTTTAGAAGAAGAGATAAGGCAAAAAGGTAATGCTTTACCATCTGATGTAACAATCCTAAAAGTGGATTATGACAACGATAAAATAATGAACAATAAATACAGAATAACTTCTCAACACACACTGGTTGTGCTGGATAAAAATGGAAAGGAATTAAAAAGATGGATTGGCGGGAATTTCGATCTTTTAATACAGGAATTACAGGAGATTTAATATGTTACTATTAATACCGGTAGCTTTTGTATCGGGAATCTTGACAGTATTCTCTCCTTGCGTACTGCCGGTTTTGCCAATTGTTTTAGCAAGCGGTATTGACGGCAATACCAAAAGAGTTAAGGGTGTGATTGCCGGACTTGTTCTAAGTTTCACTATCGCCTCTTTACTTTTGGCAACGCTTGTAAGAGCTTTAGGCATACCGGCTGATGCCATAAGAACTTTGGCTGTAGCGCTGCTTATTGTTTTTGGTTTAAGTTTAATATTCCCCATAATTTGGAAAAAGATTCAAGTATTTATTGAGCGGTATTGGCATTTTGGAGCTTATCAAAGTAA
>CAZRWL010000014.1:0-27802 GCA_964603935.1 uncultured Gammaproteobacteria bacterium
ACGACATTTCTATTTTGCGGAAAACACGACATTTCTAAATGGTCTTGACAGAGGCGCGGGTTTTTCTTCTTTGAAAAATTCCATTAATTTAACACCAATATAATATGTATTGACAAGCTTAATGTTTTATGCTAAAAATAATGTATGACTTATTCTGTTTCAATTACTTCTCAAGGTCAAATTAGCATTCCGGCTCAAATCCGCCGCGAACTCGGCTTATCAAAAACCAGTAAAGCGATTGTATCGGTTGCCAACGGTAAAGTGATGATAGAACCGGTAAGAGATTTTCTCGAATTGGCAGGGTCTCTAAAAACCAACAAAAAACCCTTAACCAACGAACAATTGCATGATTTTTTTGCAGCATCTGTCGCAGGAGAATATGCGATGAAGAAAACAAGATGAAGTCAGTCGTCATTGATACCAATGGATTTTTACGGATACTTCTTAACGATATTCCGAAACAGGCAGAACAAGTGAAACAGATTATTCTTCAGGCAAAAAAAGAACGAATAAAAATTATTGTTCCGCAGATTATTCTTTTTGAAATAGATTTTATCTTAAGAAAGTACTATAACTTTGGAAAAAAGGAAATTATCGATAAGTTGAAATCATTACTTTCTGCTTCTTACTTTGCTGTTGAATCAAAAGATATATTTCAAAAAGCGCTATTTCTTTACAAGGAAAGTAATATTGGTTTTGTCGATTGTTTTCTTCTGTCATATTCGCAGAGAGCAAATGCAGAACTTTTTACCTTTGATCAGACGCTAAAAAAACTACAGCAGACTTAATCCTCAATGCGATTTTCTTCTTT
The DNA here is from genome assembly GCA_964603935.1 of uncultured Gammaproteobacteria bacterium. GTDB lineage: Bacteria > Patescibacteriota > Microgenomatia > Levybacterales > UBA12049 > GWB1-37-8. The sequence continues at coordinate 812 of CAZRWL010000014.1, forward strand.
GAAAAAAGCAGGGGAGATGATAGTATAAGAATACTACCAATTCTCAAATAAGCAAATAACCCAATCAATACTCAATAATAAAATGATAAATAAAGAGAAGCCTCAAGACATTCATGAAAGAATATATAAGTTTGTGATTAGAGTTCTCAATTTAGCCAAATCTCTTCCCCTAACTAGGCAGAACTTAATTTTAATAGACCAAATAACCAGATCTGTCACATCAATGGGAGCCAATGATCAGGAAGCTGATGGAACAGATAGCAAAAAAGATTTTATTTCAAAATATTCATTAGTTAGAAAAGAAGGAAAAGAAACTAACTATTGGCTTAGACTTATTGAAGATACAAATCCAGGATTCAGATCTCGAATGGTAAGTTTGAATCAAGAAGGAAAAGAGATTGTGAAAATTGTCAGCACGATAATTATTATCACAAAAAAGAAATAATATTTTGCATTGGGTTATTCTCTATTGATTTGTTTATTGGGTTATTGGTAGTATTTGTTTATTCTGATAAGTATGTTTGATAAAATTTTTTCACTCTTTTCCCACGACATTGGCATAGACTTGGGTACTGCCAATACTTTGGTTTGGGTCAAAGACAAAGGCATTGTGATTAGAGAACCCTCTGTTGTAGCACTGCACAAGAAGACAAAAAGAGTGATCGCAATCGGCACTGAAGCCAAGAGAATGGTTGGCAAAACCCCTCCCTCAATTATTACAGTTTCTCCCCTTAAGGGCGGAGTGATCGCGGATTTCGATGCAACACTGGCAATGATTTCCCATTACATTCAGCTGGTTCACGAAGTTGGTAGTAGTCTGCCTGTTGCTTGGGCAAGGCCCCGGGTAGTGATCGGCATTCCTTCATCCGTTACCGAAGTTGAAAGGCGCGCTGTTTGGGAGGCAGCGCTTTCCGCAGGAGCCAGAGAGGCGTTTTTGATAGAAGAACCAATGGCTGCTGCAATCGGAGAAAACGTTTCGGTTTTTGCTCCCACAGGAGTAATGATTTGCGATATTGGCGGCGGAACTACGGAAATTGCGATTATATCTTTAGGCGGAATTGTTGTTGGCAAGTCTTTGAGAGTAGCAGGGCAGGAGATGGATAAGGCGATTATTCATTATGTGAGATTAAGGCATGGACTGATAATGGGCGAAAGAACTGCAGAAGACGTGAAAATACAGATAGGAAGCGCATTTGAACGAAGTTCAAAATTCAAAATTCAAAATTCAAAGCTGAAAGAAGAAAAAACTCCGACATCCGACCTCCGACCTCCGAAATCTGATCGGATGGCTGTTGTCAGGGGGCGGGATATTGAGACAGGGCTTCCGAAAAGCTTGAGGCTTACGGAAGTGGAAATTAGAGAAGCTTTGGCGCCTGTTTTATCTCAGATTTTGGAGGCAATCTCAGATGTTTTGCAGGAAGCCCCTCCGGAACTGACTAACGATATCTTGACTCACGGAATTTTGTTGACGGGCGGAGGATCTATGCTGCCGGGGCTTGATCAATTAATAATTGAGCGTACAAAAATTCCGGTTGTTCTTTCCGAAGATCCTCTTACATCTGTTGTCCGGGGCACAGGCAAAGTTTTGGAAAACGACCCACTCCTTCAACGCGTCAAAGTTGTAGGCGGCCTCAAGTAACCCAGTTTTAAAATCCTATAGTTTGACAATTTGGGTAATTTCTGGTATACTATTGAATTGATGAATAAACCAGAAATTTTGCCATATCATCGAAATTTAGCTTCGCTTTTAAAATCAGAGCCGAATCGTTCCGAAAGAATTGCTTTTTTGAAGGAAGAAAGAAAAACTCCGGAATATCAAATTGCAAAGGAAGAAGCGCGCAAAAGAAACTATCCTGATGTTTTGCAAGTCCCGCAGGATTCTATCTCCAGTGCGATTGCGTCATTAAGCGCGGAGGATAGAGAATTATCGCCTCAAGAACAAACGATGCTTTGGGCTTACAAAACTCTTGACGAATACAGTAATTTGCCAAAAGAGAATCATAGGGAAAGGGTAAAAGTACACGATTTAGTGAGGCAAACCGTAAGGCATCTTTTAAAAAATCCTCAAGATGTAGACATTGCTGGTAGTATTTGGAAAAGTCGAGTAGAACAAGGTTCTGATCCTAAGGAATCTTTTTACGAAACTATAAAGCAAGAATCCGTAGAGCAAGCAAGAAAACATTGGAAAGAAATTACAAGCAGTCAGTTGGCTGAAATTGTAAAAGCATATGTTCATAGTAGTTTAGCTTCAGACATAGGAGAATCTATTCTTACAGGTTATTTTAAAGGACCTGATAGTCGCAACGAATGGATTGACGCGCAATACGCTTTTGCATTCGCAGTATTAGATTTGATAGAAGATCAAAAGGCTTTTAATAAAGCAATGAGAATTAGTTTGTTTGACACAAACATTTTGTCAATTGATTCAAACTTATCTAGAAGGGCAAATGTCTTAGTAAGTCTTCCTTACGATGTTGATGATAGAACTTTTCAGAAGTTTTTAGTTACACAAAACGTTATCATAAGATCAAGTTATCTAGCTTCTGAAGACCTTACTGAATCACGTCGGAGAGGTCCAAAAGCCCTGAGGGATGACCCTAAATTCAAGCAAATATTTGATATTACTCAACAGCAAGCAATTAAAAAATTGGGTTTTCCAAAAGCGCAAGAGATAAATCAAGCTATGGTTGAGATGCGACCAAATGTTAGCGGAATTACGGATGGAAACGAAATGGACACAGAAGGAATTTTAAGAGCTGCTACTAAGTGGCCTTCAAATCTTGTTCTAGATCAATTAGAGCCTTTAAATCAAAAATTTAGAATGGTAGGCGGACCCAAAGAAGACTATGAAAGCACTAAAAGAATAGCTAGGGAAATAGCTCTAGAAAGAGGTTTGGGGGAAGTGTACTTTTTGGATGTGCCAACATCAGATGGTTTTATTCTTGGTGTAGCTATTCCTCAAGCATTAATAGGCAGAAGAAAAGAAATAATAAAATTAGTTCTTAATCGTAAATTTTCTGCGGAAGAAATTTCTGGTTTTGATAAGCCACAGCATCTTTTTATTTCTCATTCTAATCGTGCGATATTAAGTCTCCAAAATGAATCTTTAATTCCTGTTGATAGATTTGATAGTCAATCAATAATTTTAACTCAAAGAAAACCAAATTATATTGAGAGCAATAAGCATCCCCTGCAAGCTTTAGAGCAGGTTGGCTTTATAGCTCCAAGGATGGAGGGCGCAGATGTTCGTGAAGTAAATAAACGGCTGGCGGATGAAATTTCAAGATCGCAAATAAGATTTTTGAACAGAAGAGGGGTCAGGGTACCATTAGAAAAACAGTTAAAAGAAATGGGTTATACGCATGTTGATTTTCACAAAGATGCGAATTCCGATAGACTTCTTGTTAGAGTTTTTGTAGGAGATAGGCCTTATACTGTAAAGTTTGATAGATATTTCAATTTGGATTTGGAAGGTAAGAGGTTGGATAATTTGGCTCTCGCAGAATCTTTGAGGTATGTTTTTCTTTCATTGCTAAGACCGATTCTGTGTGAAGAGAGGATAAAAGATCCCCATCTTCCGGAGGCGGGCGCTGAAGAACGTGAGATAGTCAGCAGAATGGGGCATTTGAGATGGCTGCCTCAAGGACAAAGATTTAGCAAAGCGGCAGTTGAAAATTATTTAAGGCTGGAACAGAAAGATTTATATGTTACTAATTTACAAAGGATGGAGGAGCATCCGAATAAGGGTGAAACAACATACGTAAAGCCTGTTATAGAAAAGGAAGAAAATTTGCCGCCAATCACCATTCATCTTCCCGGCGTTCTGCGGTTTAATTGATTCTTGCGGTAGCTACTTAAACCTACTAGAATAGCTGTATGAAGAGGAGAGAGGGGTTTTTGCCTGCATTTTTTGCTGTTGCTTTTTTGTCTATTGTAATTTTGGTTCTTTCGCTTTCGGGCAAACTTAAATTTCTCTCATTTTTGGAAAAACCTGCGGCCGGAATACAAAGTTTGTCTTACAATTTATTTCAAAAACTGCCTTTCGTATCGCAAGACTCAAGAATTAAAAAATTACAAGACGAAAACCTGGGGCTTTTATCCCGCTTGGCAGCTTTCGAAAAGCTTAAAAAAGAAAACGCAGCTTTGTCAGACCAGTTTCAAACATTTTATCCCTCAAGCGTCAAACTCCTGAAGGCAAATGTAATAGGAGCGCCGGGTTTTATCCCGGGAGTTTCTTTTCCCAATATTTTCATCTTAAATAAAGGGTCAACGGATAACGTAAGGGCAGGGCAGGCGGTTGTTGTTAAAAATAATCTTGTAGGAACAGTAGTTCGTGTATCTGAAAATTTGTCAAAGGTTAATACGGTTAACAATTCTTCCTCCTTTTTTACTGCCAAAACGCAAAGCGGAGCGGTAGGCGTAGTCAATGGGGGAACAAATATAACACTAAATAATGTTTTACTTTCGGAAAATCTTAAAAAAGGCGAGCTGGTTTTGACAAAAGGCGATATAGATTTTGAGGGAGTTTATGCTCCGCCGGATCTGGTTATTGGGAAAATTGCGTCCGTTGAAAAAAGCGCGAGCGATCTTTTTCAAAAAGCCAAAGTAGAAAGTTCTGTTGATTTTTCAAAGCTCTCAACGGTCTTTGTTTATATAAATAGCAAATAAATGTTTCTTGTTGCCGCACTATTTTTTTTATTGGCATTAGCATTAGTCGGGATTACGACAATTCCGATACTGCTTTCTTTGCTTGTTGTTTGCGCTGTTGTTTTTAGAAAATCATGGGTATTTTTTTTAGCTTTTATTCTTGGTTTTATTTTGGATTTATTGCTGTTGAGACCTCCGGGTCAGACAGGGTTATTTCTTATTCTTTTTATTTCAATAGTCTTTCTTTACGAGAGAAAATTTGAAACCCGGACAAAAACTTTTGTTTTTATCTCAACTTTCTTAGGAAGCCTAATCTACTTGTGGCTATTTGGATATAATCAAGTGTTAATGCAGGCTTTGGTAAATTCATTGCTGGCTGTTTTATTTTTTCGTTTTGTCATCCCGAACTTGTTTCGGGATCTCGTCCCAAGAAGCTAGATGCTGAAATAAATTCAGCATGACACGGGGGGATATTTATGAAGATTGGGCCCGCATTCGGGGATTACATAAAGCTTGAAAGAAGCCAAAAACATCCAAGCAGTTCCGTCAAGAACTATTCGATCAGAACCTATTTGCTGCCTGTTGTTTTGTTGTTAGCTGTTGCCCTGATTATTTCAAGGCTGTTTTTTTTGCAGATTATTAAGGGAGAAAGTTACAGAAATCTGTCGGACAGCAATAGAACGAGAACTATTCCCATTCATGCTCCAAGAGGAGTGATATTCGATAGGCGGGGGGTGCCCTTGGTTTTCAATACTCCCGGCTTCAGACAAACTTTAAATGGTCAAACAAAGCTATTGGATAATAACGAGGCATTAAAACTTCTGATAGGTAGAAAAAACAATTTGGAGGTCGATTCTTTGAGGAGTTATCCGTACAAAGATACAGCTTCTCATGTTTTGGGATACATCGGGCAAATTTCCAAAGAAGAATTAAAGCAAAAAGAATTCATAGATTACAAGGGAGGAGATTTGGTTGGGAAAATTGGAATAGAAAAGAAATACGAGAGTTTACTAAAAGGTATTGACGGAAAAGAATTAGTTGAGATTGACAGTATGGGTAAAGTGATCCGCGAACTCGGCCGGACAGATCCGTCTCCCGGGCAAAATATTACACTTACCTTAGATATAGCCCTTCAAAAAGCCGCATTTGACGCGACAAAGGATATCGAAAAAGGCGCGGTCATCGTGTCAAATCCGAATGGCGAAATTTTGGCTTTGGTTTCCAAGCCTTCTTTTGATCCAAATCTTTTTACAATGGGCGAGGGATATTCTGCAGAACAGAACTCAATTTATAAATCCGTATTGCAGGTTTTGTCGGATTCGGAAAATCAGCCGTTGTTAAACCGCGCAATCGGCGGAGTGTATCCTCCGGGATCTACCTTCAAGCTTATTACCGCAGCTGCGGGACTGGAAGATAAAATTATTGATAAAAATTATACGGTGGAAGATGTGGGAATTTTGAAACTTGGCGCTTTTTCCTTCGGCAACTGGTATTTTATACAGTATGGGAAAACGGAAGGAGCTGTAGATGTTGTTAAGGGCATAAAACGCTCTAACGACATTTTTTTCTACAAATTAGCTGAATTAGTTGGAGTTGACAGTCTTTCTAAATTTGCAGAAAAATTCGGTTTGGGAAAAAAATTGGGTATTGATTTGATGGGGGAGCAACGCGGAACAGTTCCGTCAGGAGAGTGGAAAAAAAGAGAAATCGGAGAGCAATGGTATCTGGGCGACACCTACCATTACGGAATCGGACAAGGTTTTTTACTGACTACGCCTCTTCAAGTTAACGGATGGACGCAGGCGATTGCAAATGGAGGGACATTGTATCGTCCGCATCTTTTGCTTAATGCAAAATACTCAATACTTAATACTAAATTTTTAAGCCAAAGTACAGTTGATTTAATTAAAGAAGGGATGGTTGGGAGTTGCGGTACGGGAGGAGTGGCGTGGCCGCTTTTTGGGTTTAAAGTTCCCACCTCCGCCAAGGCTTCGGCGGGCAAAGAAATAAAAGTTGCGTGCAAGACAGGGACTGCGCAGCATGGAGGAGAAGAGACTTTACCGCATGCTTGGATCACGCTTTTTGCGCCGGCAAATAATCCGCAGATTATAATTACTGTTTTATCAGAAAGCAGCGGTGAGGGTTCCAACATCGCCGCCCCCATTGCCAAAAAAATCCTGGAGGAATGGTTTGGAAGATAAATTGCCATTCTTATTCTATTTTCTTTGAATGTTTTTTCAGCCAGCCGGCGATTGCCTCAAGAGAAAGATGTTTATTCTCAACTCGGATAGGAAATTCTACGAATTCTTTTTGTGTCGCTTCCATTGAATAACCGTTTATCGCAAGAAATCTGGCAGTTGCCGTCATAGTTGTTCTTTTGTTTCCGTCAAGAAATGCATGGTTGAACATCAATGAATGAAAAAGAGCAGCAACTTTATTGAAAATAGTCGGATAAAGATCAATACCTGCGAATGAAGCTTGCGGTCTGCTAACAGCTGATTGTATTAAACCAATATCTCTAATTCCGAAACTTCCTCCATATAATTCAATCATGCTGTCGTGTATTGCGATTACTTCATCGAGGATAAGGTATTTAGTTTGTTTCACTTTTTAGCAAGCTGTGTAAGCGCTGTTTTGTAGCGGGTATTAAATGTATCAAGCCATTTCTTGAACTCGGGAGTAACTATGGGGGCTATGGAGTTTTTAGTGCGTATCTGAACCATAGAAAGATCAAGGTCTGCGTCTACAAGAATTTTTTGTCCTGCTTTTATTCTCTTAGCGTCAACAAATTGTTTTGGCAGAGTAATTGCCAGAGAATTTCCAACCTGCATCACTGTCTGCAACATATATTTATCCTGAGCATGTCGAAGGATTATAACCATGTTATAACAAGATGCGTCATTTGTCAAGAGGCTAAGAGATTTTAGGGGAGCGGTTTGGAGTATAGAGGGATGGTTTGAGCATATTTATGATAAGATATGTTGCATGAGAGATAGCGTTTCCGAAGAAGGTTTGCCTAAGCGTCCTGAAATTCCCCCGCATTGGAAAATTCCCAGCATTAAAGACGGGGAAGATTTTTTTGAATACTTTGAGGTCATTCAAATGTATGACAAAGGCGCAAAATTTCTTTCTTTTAGACCTGTTGCCTCTGGTTCTCAGCGAGAAGAGGATGCTGTCCGGCGTTTGGGACTTGAAGGCGTTAAGACGCATAAAGATGTTGTTTTTGATAATAACGGAAATCCAAAGCAAATAGCGGAAGTTTGGGAAAAGCAGAACTCCACAGAATGCAATATAGAGATTATTGACGGCCGGTATATAGGCTGCAGAATTACACATAGTGAATCAGTCCCTAAGAGTGTGGAAGATGCCGTAGAGATTGAGCTTCAAGACCCGTTTCTCGAGCATCATCTCTTGGCAAAAGTTGTTTATGGAAGTATGGGCAGACTTGAGAAGGTTATTTTTAGCGGGCAATTTTCGACAGAGGGAGACCGGCAGCAAGTAAATCCGGACGGTCCATACGCTACAATTGTAGATTTTCCCAATCCGCGCGTAACATACCGTGATGAAAATGAAAAAGGTAAAGCAAAAGTTGATGTTAGCTGGGATCAGGATGAGGAGGGCAATTTTGTTGTTGCTTATGCTCATTTGGATTCAAGAAAGAAAAATGTCATAACAGTTCCTTCGGGAATTAATATGACAGAGATTATGCAGCTTGTCGGCAAAGAGCCTCCATATGAAAAGAAGATGCTTAACGGAGTAGAAACCTTGGACATACCTTGGGTTAGAATACCGGAAATTATAGGCGTAAATTTATCCCCGTCATGAAACTTCGCGAGTGAAAATATTTTGCAGCGGGTTGGGATATGAAAGTAAGTAAAAGCAGGTGTTGATCGGGGGATTTAAATAGATTAAGATGTTTTTGCATGAGCGCGGAGCGAAGAAAATATTTTGGAAAGCAGACATTTCCGGCAATATTATCGTTTTTGCTGCTTACAGGATTAGCTTGCGCTAAAGCGGAAAAACCAATAACGCCAACGCCAACGCCAACAATTGCCCCATTGCCTATATCTACAGCGGCGCTATTTGAAAATATTGTTACTCCTCAACCCGATCCTATAGATATGGATTTGGATACTGATCGAAAAAAATTTTGCGGAAGTTTTCCTTCGGAAGTATATTTTGGAAGCACCCAGACGCTTGCGTTGGAGAATAATTCCGTTATAGCGAGATTTGGCGTTGAGGGTAAAAATGAAAACTCTGTTTATTATAGCGATCGCAACAGAAGCGGCACTGTTATTTGGGAGGATGGAGATGTGAAAGCGGTGCCATTGTGCGGTAATGCGAAAACTGCGGTAAAAAGAAATGGGAATACTTTTGTTGTGGGTTTTGGGTAATTGGAGCAAAGGATTGTGGTATAAATAATTAATGGAGGAAAGATTTTACTGGCTGGGATTTTCTGCGCAAGAGGGGATTGGGCCGGCGAAGTTTAGAAAGCTTCTGGAAGAATTTGGAACTGCGAAAACCGCCTGGGAGACTACGAGTTCCACAAGGCCTCGCCTTGTAGAAGTTATGGGGGAAGAAAATGCGGGAAAGTTTGAGGAGTTTAGGCAAAAGTTTTCGATTGAAGATTACATTGAAAAGCTCAAGGAGAAGGGTGTTTGGTTTGTGACTTTACAGGATGAAGATTATCCGCAGATTTTGAAAGAAATCAAAAATCCGCCGTTTGTTTTGTACGGAAAAGGCGATATGAAAACCTTAATAGCTCGGCAACCGCGCGTTTCAGATGACGCTCGGCTGATCAATTTAAAGCCATTGTCAGATTCTGCCTCGCTAAGTAAAAGTCGGCTCCAATCGAGAACGCAGCCGACTTTTAGTTCATCTGAAAGCGGATTGCCTCGCTCTACTCTTGCTGTTGTCGGAACACGCAAGACTACAGAATACGGTCGCGAAGTAACCAAACTGCTAACTAACGAACTCGCTCTAAACGGTTTTACTATTGTTTCGGGTTTGGCATTAGGGGTAGATGCGGTTGCGCACATGACAGCGCTGGAAAATAATGGGCAAACAATCGCGGTTTTGGGATGCGGAGTTGACTGCTGTAATCCCGCGGAAAATCAGAGCATATATAATAGTATTCTTGAGAGTGGGAATTGCATTGTTTCCGAATTTCCTCTTGGCATGAAGCCAACTCTTTGGAGTTTCCCAGCCCGCAACCGTATTATTGCCGGTCTTTCGCAAGCGGTTTTGGTAACAGAAGGGGCGGAGGACAGCGGGTCGTTAATTACAGCTAATTTTGCTTTAAAATTTGGCCGCAAGGTCTTCGCAGTGCCCGGACCGATTACCTCGACAATGTCCAAGGGTCCTTATAATTTGATTGCGAAAGGAGCAAAACTTGTAACATCAGCTGAAGATATTCTCAATGAGTTAAAAATTACCCGCCTGCACTTGCCTTCGGCAAGAGCCGATGGCGGGCAGGCAATTCAAAATTCAAAAATTAAGGGTTCGACCAAAGAAGAACAGATTATTCTTGATCTTTTACAAAACGAATCACTACATTTTGATGAAATTGTCAGAAAGACGAAATTTAATTCCGCAAAATTAAGCAGCCTTCTAACTCTCATGGAGATAAAGGGAATGGTCAAAAGTTCGGATGGAGGAATGTTCTCTATTTAATAGTAAAAGTTTTGTCGCTATAATCTCTAATATCGTTTATTGCGCTATTATTGTGAATAAAGATTTTGAAAGCATTCGCGTTAAGTCCGGACATAACCAATACTGATATATCGGGAACGGTCCATGTATATTCTCCTTTTAACGCTGGAATAGGCTCTGACGTACCAAATTCTTTACCTTCATTGACAAGACTGAAATAAATATTATTAATGTTAGCAGATTTCCACTTGATAGTATACTTTTCCCCATCATTCAATGTCTCACCTCCGTTTGGAGATAAAAGAGTAATTGAAGGAACAATAACTTGATTCTGGTTGGCGAATTTGAAAGTGGAGAGAATTGTTTTTAAAAATTTATCTGAAGTAGAGACATTTAACGTTTTATTAATTGATGCATCATACCAGATAGTAGCACTGAATTTGCTGGTAATTGCCGCTATTTTTCCATCTACGATAATGTCTTGTGCGTCTTGTGCGTAATCATTAAAGGATTTATCGTGTACTCGTTTTAAGTATAAGTCTACATCGCCAAGGCGATCATCTGTTCTGATAGTCATGGTTGCGTTACCATCTCTATCGCGATTGGGATATACATGTGGTTTATCAATTTCAAAAAACTCAACATCATAAAAATATCTGTTTTTATCCGCTGGGAAAGGTTCCCAATTTGCAGGGTACATAAAACTAAAGTCCTTACCGCTATACTTCTTCCAGGTTGCGGTTATTGAAGGGTCGAGCGCTAAAAGGACGATGGGAATCTGGGTTGGAGTGAGAGCGAGAATCTTTGAGCAGTCTATGTTTATTGTTCCCGACCTACTAATAGTTTCACCTTTACTGTTTTTAACAAACATGTCATATCTACCGGATGTTCCTTTGACTTCCATACTCCTAATATTCTTTTTGGGGTATCCCGGAACAAGCTGATCATTCATGACTAAATATAAATAATCATTCGAATAGGGATTGTCTATTTGAAAGTTAAAGTTTGTTTGACTTGCACATTTTGGCATTCCAAATGTTGGAACAGAAGACGTCTTCGTAGACGATTTTTGAGATTTTGGTTGTGATTTAATTTTGGAATTTAGGGCAAGATAGGTTCCGGCAGACCCCATAATGCCTGTGATCAAAGCAATTACTATAAGAGTCAGATATTTCGAAAAAAGAGAGTGAATTGTTTGTTTTATTTTGATAATTATTTTAATAGGTGGGTTATCTTTCTTTTTTTGATTATCCATTAATCGGTATTGTACAATTTGAAGCTGGAATTGTCAATTTTTCACAGTTTCGGATGGGTTCTCTATTTGAAATATTTTGGGAATATCCATGACAAAGTTTTGGGATGGACAATTGCGATACCTTTAAATGTTTTTAGCTTAATTAAATCTTGGTCTAATGTAACAATCAAATCCGCTTTTCCCGATAGGGCACACCCTAAAATTTCTGGAGAAATAATGATGGTAAAATCGGCGCTTTCGCTAAGCGTTTCAAATACATGAGCTGAAAATCCTTCGTGAAGTGCTGCTGCAATATAGATATTAGTATCAAAAACAATCTCATCCGGCTATTCGTTCTACGTCTTCATCGCTTTTAATGCCCATCCTAAGCGCCGTAGCTCTTCCTACTGCCTTGATTTTCGCCCAGTCCCTAGCGAATTCGTACCTTCTAAAGGCTTCTCGCAGAAGTTCGCTTATGGTCCTGTTTTCTTCTTTTGCCACTTTCTGTATTTGTATCTCCATTTTTCTGGGAACGGAAATATTGATAATCGATCTCTGTGTCTGCATGTATTAAATTGTATTACAGCAAGAGTCTCCTGTCAAGAAGCTGGTTGTTTTGATTTAAGAAAAGCTTTTATTTCCTCGACCCTTTCTAAAGGATAAAAATATCCGCCTCTTCTAATTTTAAATATCGGAACGGGACAGCCTTTCATAATTGCGGCCAGGCTTTTTTCCGGATTATAAGCGTCACTTCTAAAGCCAATTGCTTCATGGGCTAAAGCGGTCAGATTTCCGCCATATTTTTCTCTATTCCGTAGCAAATTGGTTGTAGTAGGAAATTTTCCATCAGGAATTCCGCAGACGAGTCTAACGGGGTTTCTTTTGAACCTTTGCAGACTTAGATCATTTTGTATGGCTTGGATAATGCGATCTTGATGTTTGGCAAATAGGATGTAGTATTTTTTAGTGATATCTTCACCCTTCTTGTTTCGTGCATCTAACTGCACTGTCTTCATTGGAATACCGGCTGTTTTAATTGCTTCCGCAAATGGACTTACATAATTCCCATGGGGATGAAATCCCGCCTCTCTTATTATGGCATATAAGCTTGTAAATACTTTATCTTTTTTGTGGTTATCTCTGTATGCGCGTAGAGATCCTGCAGAAAAGCTGTCAAGAATTTCCTGAAGTTTTTGATCACCCGTTTCCTCCCTAGCCTTTTTCATAAGGTCGGCATAAGTTGGACTGTAAGGAATCTCCAGCCCTCTTTTCCGAAGAGTAACTCTTACTCCTCTCAGTTTTTCGCTTGATCCTGCCAAATCCCGAAGTTGTTTAAAATCCGTATCGCCTTTTCCGATTGTTTCTTTTATTCTCTCTGAACTGCGTTTTAGCGGAGGCAGTTTTCTTGCGAGAAGTTCTCCTAGGGGGTGGGCAGCCTGTGTTTCCGGACTGCTATACGGATGAGCTATTCCCAAAAACTTTTCGCGTATTTGTCTTATTCTTTCTCTTGACAGCGGTTTTCCTGTAGCCGGATTTGGAAAAGCTTCTCCCAATTCTCTGTCTGATATTTTACCTATGCTTGATATAATGCCGATATTCTGATCTCTTTCGTTTACAGAATTTTCGTCAAGCCTATCGAGCACGCCTTCTCCTACAGCGTCTTCTATAAACTTTGTTCTTTTTTCCTGCGTCTGGTATGGGGTTAAATTTTCCTTACTCACCTTTTTAGTATACCACAAAAAAGCCTATAGTTCAAGTACGCTTAAAACCAACTGCCGTAGTTTTTACCACTCGTTTCCTTCTCGTTTGCGGATGATAATTTTCTTTTTGTCTGCTTCTATCCAAACCCAAATTAAACCATCCATGCCAAGCTCCCGCAGCATTTTTTTATCCAGAGTTACTCCAACCGAATTTCCAATCCTAATTAATTTCCTCACCATAGGTATTTTCTGCTGACGTTATAACTTATTATTACACGTTATAACGTCAAAAGTCAATATGTGTTCCTAACGCTTGATGTTTTTCGGGTAACGTGGTGTATCTGTTCGGCCTCTGAGGTGAAAAGGGTCTGGTGGGGAAGGTTTGGGGTTTGATTTTCAGTTTTGCAAGGTCCCACATCATTATTGATATTGGCCTAGCATGATTACGGTTCCATCTTTAATTTTCCCATGCGCTTTTTGATCATCGCTGATAAGTTTGCAGTTCTCATATTGCGCCAAAGCCAGAAAATAGGCGTCGTAAGAAGCGATATTATATTTCTCCATGAGTCTGGCAGCAATTTCTAAAACAGGCAACGACATTTCCGTAATTGTAACTGGAGATTTATACAGCTCGCTTAATATTGAATAAGAGCTCTGCGAAGATGAGTTTTTTCCCTTGATAAAAACATTTAGCAGTTCAAGAAATAAGATATCCGGCAATATGACGCTGATTTTGCCAGAGCTTAAATCGTCCCAGACTCTTTTTGCTTCCGCAACATGAAGCTCTTGTGAGCGGTGAAACCATTTTACTGCGACAGAGGTGTCTAGAATATACGTAGGCATATTAAAAATGAGTATCCCTGTCGTGTCTTAAAAAGTCTGTTAATTTAATGTTCTGTTTGCCAGTTTTGCTAAAAGTTTCCATGTGTTCATAAATTTTATCCCATTCTTTTTTAGTTAATTTCTTTTTGGGATGCTGAGGATGGGATATGGGTAACTTTTCTACTCTAAATCCATCCTGGATGGTAACAATTTTTACCATAATTTGATCTTCAGGCCAATTTAAGGCTTCTCTTATTTCCTGGGGAACAGTTAATTGTCCCCTTTCCCTGACTTTAGAAATAGTCTGTACGTAATTCACATTAATGAGAATATCACACTATTCTGATTGTGTCAATGGTAAAGAGTTTGGGTGGGGAAGGTTTAAGGCTTAGTTTTGTATGGTAAAAAAATTTGACATTTGGGTTATGGTTATGATATAAACTAGGCCTATGGCGGCGGAATTAGATAGATTAGGAAGAGAGTTTGGACAAAACAATCATCGGGTGATAGGGGGATTATTGAGATTTGAAGGTAAAGTAGCAGGATGGTTGGGCGTGCCGGAGTCTTTTTCTGAAAATGGCAATAAACCAGAAAAAAAGTTAGAGATAGAATGGCGAAGACGAGCAAATCGTTTTATTGAGCTTGGTTTTCATAAGGAGTTAATAGTAAATGGGAATAAAGTAGAATTAACAGTGCAAGAATATTTAAGATCTCTTCCTAAGTTTGAGCCCCAGCCTAAAGAATTTAAAGGAAGATTAGATACTCCGCTTTTGGTGGAAACGAGAGTTCCCATAGAAAGACAAGCTCAATTAGCAGGGATAAATTATTTACTCAAGGAATTAGATAAAAAAGATTGGCCGGAAGATCAAAAGCAATACAAGACACCAGACGTTCCATATTCTACTTGGACAGATGAGGGGGCAAGGTTTATGAATAGAAAAATAATGGATGTCAGACAAGAGTTAGCTCCTGATGAACGGGGAGGAACTGAATGGGACGCAGTCGCTCTTTATATAGCAAACCCCAATATTCTAAAGAAAAGATTTTTAGATTTACCCGGAACTGCTGTTGGGTCCGCTCACGCTGGTTATTTGGCCTTGTGGGGTGACGCGCCGAGGTTGGGCTGCCGTTGGGCTGGCGATGCTTATCCGAAGTATGACTCTTTGGTTTGCGGGAGAAAAAAATAGAACTTGGAGCTTTGGTTCTTGGTTTTTTTGTCCTCTTGATTCTTGGTCCGCTTTTTTCTACAATAAATTTGAGAGTAGGCTAATGAATTCAAGATTACGGTTTTGAATCGCCGAAATCCTCAATAAGACAAATTCTTGAGATACTCCGTGTTTTTCTCTTTGTTCTTAAGCTTTTGAGCATTGCGGTTTCGCTTAAGACGAATAAAATACAGTGGCAATCCGCCAATAGGCGCAGAGCTACAGTGAGTTTTTGTTGACGGAGAAAGACACTATACTGTTGGGTCCGATAACGCTGGTTATTTGAACTTGTGGAATGACAAACCGAAGTTGAGCTACAATTGGGCTGACAATGCTAATCCGAAGTATGACTCTTTGGTTTGCGATAGTCTTTCAGGAATTCTAAAATACTTGTCTTACTTAAAAGCCCTTCCTAAGTAAATTTGGAAGGGTTTTTTGGTTGGGCTTGACACCACATATATAATAGTGATGAATGATAAATTATAAATTATGAATTTAGTAATAGTAGAATCTCCCACAAAGGCGAGGACGATTGGGAAGTTTTTGGGAAGCTGAATTGATTTAAAATTTTTGACCCATTTCCTGTTCGATTATAGGGATTATTTTGTCCAAGCCATTTTCTGGAGCTAATCCTGCGAAATGGTACATTCTTATTCCAGAAGAGATGTCTGGCTGGTTAGGATTTTTTATTGAACCCCATTTTTTAAAGAGTTCAATCATGGGTTTTTTGCCAAAATAATAGTCTTGAAGTTCTTGATCTGTAATGCCTGCTTTTTTATTAATTTCCATAATCAATTTAGTCGTCGGATAATAGCCCTTTGAGAAAACAAATGCATCTGAAAACTTAATTCCAATTGAAAAGGCGATTATCTCAGTCATGCCCTCATTTGATCCCGTCAAAGTTATCATGGAATTATTACTTAAATTAATTCCTTTTAAGGCCAGACTTTGAACTTTATCTATTGCAAAAATACCATTTGCTACTCTGATCGGAGTAAGAGGTAAATTAGCTTCTTCTTCAGACTGATTTAGATGACCAAATGAGTGCAGTAAAATACTAAATGTTGTCAAGGTTTCCGCATCATAATTTCCCAGAGCTTTTTTCTGCTGAGGAGACAAATCTTTAGTCCAATTTCCTGCTATTTCTTTTATTTGTTGTCTGTTAATAAGAATTTCTCTTTTTGTACGGTCCTTGCTATCTGATCCTACGGTAATCTCGGGGTCTTTTTTCTTTACTTCTTTCTCGGCAGGACTAAATGTTCGTCCTTCTGTTTTTTCGTATGCTTGCAGGAAAGTTTCTGGTGAAAGTAATTTAACATGAGAGGGCATATCTTCTAGGTTTATATAGCAAGTTGCTTGCTGACAAAATATTTCACTAGTTGTTTTAACCAATTCCTTAAAAGCATCAAATTCTGGGAAGGTTGGGTTATCTTTTTTCAAAAGCCTACTGATTCTTTCTTGTGTAGGCAATAGCTGCCAATCTTGTTCTGTTTGGGGAATCTTTTGCTCGGTAGAAATTCTAGGTGTAGCAATAGGTGTATTTTCAGCATCCCGAGATGGTGTACATGCGCCTAAAGCAACAGAGCCAATCAATAGCGCTGTGCCTAGAGAGCGTCCAATTACCTCTTTTTTATTCACAACTTATAGTATATCATGGATAGGCAAAGAAAACAATTTGACGTTGCTACTTGACATCGTATGTATAATGTCCAGTATAGTTGGTCTAAGGAAATTATATGAATCTTGTTGTTGTGGAGTCGCCGACGAAGGCGAGGACCATTGGTAAATTTTTAGGATCTGATTATACGATCAAAGCAACGATCGGGCATGTGATTGATTTGCCCAAAAGCACTTTGGCGATTGACATTGAGCATGATTTCGCGCCTTTGTATGAACAGGTTGACGGGAAAAAACAAATTATCGCAGAACTTAAATCACTGGCAAAATCAGCGGACTCAATTATTCTGGCAACTGACCCTGACCGCGAAGGAGAAGCAATCGCCTCGCACGTCGCTGAAATCTTGACGGTAGAAAATAGAAGGTCGAAGATAGAGGCAGAAGATAGAAAATTGAAGATAGAAAAAAACAAGATCAATCTTCCAGCTTCTATCGTCAAAAATCTACCATCTACTGTCTACCATCTACCGTCCATCTCTAGGATTGTGTTTCATGAAATTACAAAAGAAGCGATTGAAGAAGCGCTGAAAAATCCGAGAAAAATAGATAGGAATTTGGTGGATGCGCAGACAGCGCGGCGTGTTTTAGATCGTTTGGTTGGATATAAATTGTCGCCTCTTCTTTGGAGAAAAGTCCGTCGTGGGTTGTCTGCAGGCCGCGTCCAGTCTGTTGCCTTGCGCTTGATTGTTGAAAGAGAAAAAGAGATTGAAAAGTTTGGAAAAGAAAAATATTGGACTCTTAGTGTCATGCTGAATTCATTTCAGCATCCCCAAAAGAACAGTAATGAGATGCTGAAACCAGTTCAGCATGACAACCGAGAAGGAACAGAGTTTGAATTAATAGAGATTAATGATAAGAAAATCGAAGTTGCTAAAACTTTTAATCTTTATGACGGTCAATATAAAGTTACAAAGACAAGTATTGATTCAGAGAAAAAAGCTTTGGAAATTGTCAATGATTTGAAAACAAAATCATTTATAGTTTCCGATGTTTTGCGGAAGGAAACAAAAAGAAGTCCTGCTCCGCCTTACACCACATCAACTTTGCAGCAGGATGCATCACGCAGGCTGGGAATAAATGGGAGAAGGACGATGAGTTTGGCGCAGAAATTGTACGAGGAAGGTTTCATAACTTATCACAGAACCGATTCCTTAAGTCTGTCGCCGTCATTTGTTACCTCCGCCAGAAGCTTTATTGTCAAAGAATTCGGAAAAAAGTACGCGCCTGAAAAACCAAGATTTTATAAGACAAAGCAAAAATCTGCACAAGAAGCGCACGAGGCAATTAGGCCGACAAGAATCGGAATTCGGAAATCAGAAGTCGGAGTTCGGATGGGGGATGCTTATGCAAGATTATATGAGTTGATTTGGAAAAGAGCAGTGGCATCGCAAATGTCAGACGCGATAACAGAATCTACTACTGTGATGGTTGATAGTGCTCGTCGGCAACCACGCGTTTCAGATGACGCTCAGCTGGCTAGTTTAAAATCACCAAAGAATTCTGCCTCGCTAAGTAAAATTCGGCACCAAACAGGAACACAGCCGAATTTTAGTTCATCTGAAAGCGGATTGCCTCCTCGTTTAGAAAATGATTACAGATTGAAAGCTAGTGGGAGCGTTTTGGTTTTTGACGGGTTTTTGAAAGTGAATCCTTTGGGGCTGTCGGATAATCGTTTGCCCAAATTTTCCGCAAAGCAGAATTTGAATTTAATAGATGTTTTAAGCAAGGAACACGAGACATTACCTCCGCCTCGATACAACGATGCGTCTATCATCAAAACTCTGGAGGAAAAAGGAATCGGCAGGCCTTCAACTTACGCAACTATTATTTCAACAATTGAATCCCGTGGATACATTGAAAGAGTTGAAAGTAAATTTATACCAACAGTTGTCGGAATTGCAGTAAATGACTTTTTGGTCAAAAACTTCTCAGAAATTGACGACATTCCTTTTACTGCGCAAATGGAAGATGAGTTAGATGAGATAGCAAATGGTGAAAAGAAATGGGTGATTACTATGAAGAATTTTTATAGTCCTTTTGAAAAAAAACTTAAAGAAACAGAAGGAGCAGATAGGATAGCAATTGCAGTTGAAGAAACTGATGAAAAATGTCCGAAATGTGGAAGGGGAAATTTAATAATACGAACAGGAAAATTTGGGAAATTTTTGGCTTGCAACCAATTTCCGGAATGTAAGTTTACAAAACCATTTGTTGAAAAAACTGACATAAAATGCCCTAAAGATGATGGCGATGTGATAATTAAAAAAACCAAAAAAGGCCGCAAATTCTATGGCTGTTCCAATTACCCTAAGTGTGATTTTGCAGCTTGGAAGATTGAGGATATTAAGACTGCAACTTCGCCGAGTGTTGAACCACAGCGAAATCCCGCACCGCGGGAGAAGTTAGAGAGCATTTAAAAAAGATGCCTAATGTTCCGCAGGTGTGAATACAAACTCACCCCAAGGGTGTAACTAGGATGTATATATAGATTGCTATAATATATAATATTACATGATGGAAACTTTATCTCCTCTTGAAGGAGGACCGAAAAATCTTCAAGAATATAAACAATTTTTCTCTTCTCCCGAAAATGATTTAACGGCTTTTCATTCTGTTGATAAATTAAGAGGGGACGTAGAGAGTTTGAGGAATTGGGGAAAGACTAAGGTATTAGCAGAACAGGAGATTGCAGACCTGCCTCAAGACATAATGCATATATTGATTGATCGTTTTTCAGCCTTTATAGATAATTTGCCTGCAGGGCATAGCAGAGGGCATTTTGAGAGAGATTTAATAAGCTCCATAATTTTTCAGCAGGATCCTTATGTGGGCAGTTTGGACGCCGTAGAGCGTTTGGTAGGGATTTTGGGAGGAACATTTCATGATATTGGTAATTCCGTTGTAAATAGACATGAAGAGACAAAAAGATTTTGTTCTCATGCTGAAGTCAGCGCATACTTGTTTGGGGAAATTGCAAAAGATATTATTCCGGAAAATTTGATGAAATTAACGCAATTTTCTATTGCGGCTCACACACATTATTTGGAAGAAATTCCTGTTGAGATAGATATTAACGGGGAAAAAACGAAAGTGGTTAAAAAGCCCTACGATGTTGATCTGGTTGATGGAAACAAAGCCGGAGTTTGGCTGACTCAATGGGCAGACAGGCTTGATGCACAAGGTTTCATTATGTTCGTAAGACATGGCTTGACTAAGATAAAAGCGACCGAAAATTATGCTTCCGATCAGGGTTTTCATCAGGCAAGTGAAGACCAAGATGAAGATTTTCGGCATCATTTTAATCCGAAATTAAGAAGCGATGAAAACAGACAAAGAGAGCAAAGCAGTAGCGCAAGGAATATTCTGGAACATATAAAAATGTTTGCGGATTCAGGCCGTGACAGAAGTGCATCTGTATATTCCCAACATGATTCGGATTTCTATTCAAATAATCTTACAGCGCCATCAAGGGAAGAACAGCAGGAATTTACAAAAGCAGTATTGGACAAAGAAAAAGCAAGCCGTTTCTCGGAAGAAGATAGCTTGAAAGCTGTTGATGTATTTAAGAAGATTGCAGGAATAATAGAGCCAGGAGCAGACATAGAAGAAGTACTTAAAATGTTTGATAATAAATTTAATTTATTGACTTTGGAAGAAAGGAAGCAATGGTCAAACGGATTCAGCGTTTTACCCGAATTGCATAAGAAATGGTACGAAAGGACAAGGGGGAAGCTTAATTTGGCTTCGGAAGTTATAAGGGATAATCCTTTATTTTTAAATGCGTGGGAATTGGCTAGGGAAAAACTTGAAAATTTTCGGCCTATTGACAACTAACGAAAAATTGTTAAGAATAGATAGTGTGAGGAAGTTATTAATTTTTCTTCTCGGTTTTAGTTTGTTGTCTCTGATTGCTGTTTTTGCCTCAACTTCAGTATCCGCTTATCATCGGCAGGATGTCTTGGGAGTTGCTGTTCAGGAAACCTTGTCTATCCCTCCGACCTCGGACGGACCGGGACTTATTCTTCCGGACAGCCCCTTATTTTTTCTTGACAAATTAAAACAGGAATTCCGTCTCCTTTTGGCATTTACTCCTGAACAAAAAGCCAAAATCCACAACGCTATTGCCGGGGAAAGATTGGCGGAATTGCAGATTATGCTTGTGAAAAACAATGTTGCAGGCGTTAGGGTTGGTCTGCAGGGAGTGTCGGACAATTTGAAATCAGCGTCCAAAGACCTTGATGACGCAAAACTGACAGGCAGAAATATAAGCTTACTCGCCAAAGAGATAAACGATTCTATCAAAGAGAAAGACAATAAATTTTCTGTTTTGGAGAATAAGGCAACGGGTGAAATAAAAGCGCATGTTGCAGCTGCAAAAAAATCTCTCAGGAGCTCCAAGGTAGAAGTTGAAGATAATCTGCCGGAAGATTTGCTTGAAAACGAAATGGAGGATGATTTAGACAGGGAAATTGAAGATCACATCAATAATGCTACGGATTCCGCAAAAGGTATAAATCGGGCAATAGATGTTCTAACCAGGCTTGCGGATGAAGCGGAAAGGAAAAATCAGGAGCACCGCAGAGAAGCATTATTAAAAGCGATTGAAGTAAAGAATGAGGTGTTTGGAAAACAACAGGAAAAACTTACGGAAGCAGAAAATAAGGCGCAGGAAAAAATAACAGAGGCAAGAAAGAAAGCTTTGGAAAAAGCCAAAGAAGCAGCCGGTAAAATCGATGAAGCGGTGAAAAAATTTGACGAAGCAAGGAATAAAGCGAATGAGGTAAAAAGCAGTGAAAATAATTCCGGCAGCGGAAAATCTTCGGAGCCAAGTAGCTCCGGCAAAAGCGGCAAAGACTAAGTTCCTCTCAAATTTATATTATTTTAATCTGTCAGAGTTTTTAAAATTTTCCACGATTTTCTTGTTTCTTTTTCTCCAATAGTCTCAAGAGTAACAAACTTTTTGTAATCAATATCGTTAAGTATAGATATCAGGTTTTTGAGATTTAAGTTACCGTCGTTTAAAGCAAGATGAGCAGACCCTTTTTTCCCGTCGTGCAGGTGGATGTCGTATATGCTGTTTTTGTTTTCATCGATAATTTCCAGCACATTTTCTCCGTCTTTTAATAAATGCCCTGTGTCTATTGTGATTCCCGCATGTGGCTGAATAGCTTTCGCAAGACTTTTAATTTGTTTACGGTTTTGAGGGAAAGGAATTTGTGTATTGCCTGAATAAGATAGGTTCTCAACGGAAATGGGCAAATCGGAAGAACCAGAAAGCCGTTTTATAAAAGCAGTTGTTTTTTTAAGCGCTTGGCTTTCATCCCAAAAATTGGGATATCTTTCAGCGTGAATTGTCATTGTTTCTGCATTTAAGGCTATGCCAATTGCCATGGATTTTTTTAAAATTGAAATAGTTGCTTCTGCTATTTCACGATGCGGGGAAAGAAGTGCAATATCCATAAAAGGAGCGTGAAGTATGACGCGATAGCTCATTAACAATTTTTTTAGAATATTTATATCTTGTTTGGTGAGAGATGTATCTTCGATAAGTATTTCTATATGTCCAACGCCATTAAGACTGTTAATAAATTTGATCTGCCGTTTCCAATCTTTTTTGTTTCTATTGAATATGTTAAGGAAAACTCCAAGACTATATTTTCTCATTGAAATTTCCTCATGGCTTCCTCCAAAACTTGTGGAGAAAAAACATTCTTCCTATCATGAGCTCTAAGGACATTTATGTCTTCTCTTCTAAAATATTTTCTTTCTTGTTTTGCTCTTTGCCTTAGCCGCTCCTCAAATGTTTGTATAATTTGCCCTATATCTCCATTTCTATCCAGCATAATTTCGTATTTTGGGAACGCGTGGTTATGGTGGTCGCCAGTATATAGATGTCCGCTAGCAACAATTATGCTTGGAATGTTTGCAATAGAGCTTCCGTCTGCTTGTAAGTTTTGGTTAACTAAAAATGTGTACGGCTCGCCGAGAAAATTATATTGGGTAAATGAGGTGATTGGGTAAAGTTCATGTTTATAATCCAAAACGGGTTGAATTTGATTACCGTTTTTATTTGCAGCTAATTTTAAATCAGTATCAAATTCAGCTCGAAAGGTTGAGAGAGGAAGTATTTTTACGCTCACAATAAAATCTTCTACTTTGAATTTTTCACTCATAAGCGCTGCTTTTTGACTATGCATAAGTTCTGGAAAACGAGCTGCGCGTTCGTAAAAGCGCTCAGCTTGAATTGCATCAATACCGGCTTTCGAGTTAAAGGCGTTACTTGTTTGTTCCCGCGTAAAAAATGCAGGATCAACAATATAAAACAGATCAATGTCGGATGGGTCGGGAGCGCCCCGGACGCAATAAAACTTACCGTAGCTCACTGAGCCTCCAACTACAATTCCGCGTACAGATTCAGGTGCAGTATTCACAAGTCTTTCAAGGGTCTGCAGTCGCTTGGACGTTTCAGCAACGGCTTCAATGAAACTAGGTTGACGCCTATTATCAATAGAGATATTTGGTGATGTAAACGCGGGGGAGAGCTTAGGCCCATTTCTTATGATTGTAGCAGTAAGTTCTTCGAGGAAAGTATTAGCATTTCCCAGAGATCTTTGGACCCGCCATTGCTCCTCAAGACTTGCTGCTGCTTCTCCAATAATCCAACGCTTTTCTATGGGATTTATTTCTTGTCTGTTTGGTAATCCAGATATGAAACGTTCCATAGTAATTATTGTTTGTAAGTATACTCTAAATGTATGCGTTAAACAATTGATTGGTATGGTTGTAAAAATTTTTGTGTTCTAGTATTATTAAACGCATGATAAAGTTGGGAGCTGCGGAGTTGAGAACTGCAAAAGTTTCTGACGAGCAAAGAAAAAAGATTAAAAAGAATCCGATTTATATTGTTTTGGATAACGTGATGGATACATATAATATCGGATCGATTTTTCGCTTGGCTGATGCGGTGGCTGCGGAAAAAGTTATTTTGTGCGGACAGACAGAAACCCCGCCCCACACGCGGATTAAAAAAGCATCTATTAACACAACAGAGTGGGTTGAGTGGGAGCATTTTGATACAGCAAAATCAGCAATTAAAAATTTAAAATTAAAAATTAAAAATTTACGCGTTATTGCCGTAGAACAGGATAAAAGAAGTATCGCTTATGATCAGGCGGATTATTCTTTTCCAATTGCTTTGGTTGTGGGACATGAGACAACCGGAGTTTCCAAAGAAGTTTTGGATCTGGCCGACCAAATCGTCGAAATTCCAATGTGGGGAGTGAATAAATCCCTTAATGTGATGGTAAGTTTGGGAATAGTCTTGTATAGAATGATGGAGAATTTTAGGTAAAAAGAGTATGTGCCAAGCTAATCCACCCCGAGGGTGGACGGGTTCATATAGGAGGAACTCAGTTCATCAATTTTCCAAACACTAGAAGAAATCTGTAGGTGGGTCAGCAAGACTACTCATTGACTCTGGAAAATATTTATGTTTTAATTAAATCATGAGATATGTTTTGTACATCTTACTCGCTCTTAGTGCTTTACTAAATTTATCTAATACACTAGGCGGTGCAAATAATGGACTGGCAATAATTCAACTACTGTGCGTGCTAGTTGGAGCAATAGCCTTTCTGCTTTCTATATATGGATATATTAAGAAAACTTCATGGAGAAAAAATGTAATATATTCAGGATTAGGATTAACTTTTTTTGCGGGCTTAATATCTCTTCTAGGAGCTCCTGTTTGGATAGTTCAGCTAGGATCACCCATTCTCATAGCTGTAATCCTGCCCGTTGTTGAATAATCTCTATTTGTTGGAGAAGATATTGGGGACTATCCTCGGAAGTGGCGATAAATCAATTCAAAAATAAGAATAAAAAATCGCTTGCTTGTTTTCGTGCCGAAATCCCGATGTGTTAGCTTCTTAACACCTCCGAGGTGATAATGTTATTTGCGTAGAAAGGGAAAATGTTGTTTAATAAAGATGTTATGGAGGAAGGGGCGTTAAGTCAAGAACTGCCGGCAAAAACTGCGGAAAACCAGCGTCATAGCATTTTGGATCAAACGGAGTCGGATAGACTTACAACTTCTCAATTGACTTTCGACGATGTAAACACCAAATCCGTTGAGCCTTCCGATTTGTTACCTGCGATTGGAAGCTTATCTGGGCTTATCAATTCAAATAGAGAACTACTGACTAAAGCGGTGCGCGGAAATACTCGGGATTTTTATGTTGCAATTAGACTGTTAAACAGCGCATTCCGTTATTATTATGGATGTTATCCTTTGCTGAAAGATGGTTCTTCTTTCCGTGAGGATATTGTTGACTTTGTTAATTTTGGGGCAGATTTATTGCGTGGCCATACGGACAAATTAGAAGAAACAGTTAATAGCAGTGAAAATTCCTATATCAGCGAAGAAGCTTTGCAATCTGCTGATTGGCTGGCTCGGATAGATGCGGAGTTTGCGGGCAAATTTAATAGTGATGGGAAGGCAATGGATCTTTTATTAAGGTATTTCGACAAAGCTGCAGGTTGGTCAAAAATAAAACCGCAATATAGGTATTGGTATCCCGATGTTCCGGTACTTAGGACAATTTTTGAATTTGGAAGTTCTTCTCAAGCTGAAAAAGGGAAATCCATGGTGGTAGATTTACTTAAACATACGGATCCCTTGGTCAGACAGGCAGGCATCAGAATGATTGCCGGCTGCGGCATGTCCCCGCGTAAAGAATTAATTAATAGTTATATGGGAGATATTGTTTCATCGGTTTTTGGCGTGGACGGCAGAAAAATGGCGGAAGTTTGGGGAGATACTACTTTTAAAAAGTCTATGTCTGCAGATGAGGAGAAGCGAAGGCAATTCTTATTTTTCAGAGATAACTTGGAGCAGTTATCCCAGCTTGAGGAGAGAAGGCCGGGAATAGGCAAGGTTTTGCAATCGGAATTTGGAATCAATGATTTTTCCAGGTACCCTTTGGAATTTCTTATTGCGCAATATGATCAAAAAGACAGTAAGGTTAATTTGCCAAACGGTGTAATAGTTTATCCTCAATCCGACTGGAATGGAGCATACACCGGTATTGACCCTAAAGAAATGTTGGAAAGATTTTTCGATCAAATGAAGGGAAAGTATAGGATTACAGTTTGGGAAACAGGAAATACTCTTGGTCTGGTTAAAGCCTTAAATAAAACAAGACAAAAGTATGGACGCATCACGCTTGCCGTCATCGGAGGGCATGGGGAAAAAGATAATATCATGTTTGGCAGACCAGAACCTGCAACACAGTTTTCCGATAAAAGAAAAGTTCTTCAGCAGGAAGAAATAAGACGCAGGGGAGCTTCCGCGATAAAACTTGCATTTGCAGATAACTCGACAGTAATTTTGGAATCTTGCAGTACCGGACAGCTTGGCGGAATTGGCCAGGAGATTTCAGAAATTGCGGGGGTTAAAATTATTGCTCCTGCGAAGGATGCATCGATCGCAGGTATAAAAGTTAATGAGCGCAAAGATGGAGAATCGGATTTCAACGTGTTTTATTTTGGAGAAAATGAAGAATTGGTTGCTACGCAGGTTTACAAGTCTGGTATTTTGCAGTAAATAGTCTTCCTAACACCTCCGAGGCGATAATATGAGATGATAATGGACTGTTTTACTACAGGCTTGTTGACATTTATAGGAAATTGTTTATAATAGCTGTTGGTATGTGAAAATCTCTATCGAAGTCTGGGAGAAATCGAACCCACCTTTGGTGGGTTTTTTCGTATACCTTAAGTAAATTAAAAATAGCATACGACCCGCCCAAAGACGCTCTTTGAGCCGTGTCGCCTCAGGCGACTGAAAAGGCGAAAAGTAAGTCTAGGCGGGTAAGTTTTCTTTGCACATTAACAACTTGAGTCAAGCAGCAAATCAGAATCAGGATTCTTTTTGTAGGAGCATGTTTTTTTTGAACGTGTTCCTCGGTCAAGAAGTGGTAGGAATCTCCGCTTTTAGCGGAGTTTAACGTTGTTAGTTTGCAAAAATTAACTTCGTTAATTTTTTTTTGAGAGT
>CAZRWL010000015.1:0-25623 GCA_964603935.1 uncultured Gammaproteobacteria bacterium
CAGTTTCCTCCTTTTTGGTTACGACCACTATTGTATATACTATTTATTTAGTTAAGCAAGTTATAGACTTTAAGTTTTTGCCAAACATTATAAAGCCCTTAGCCTCTTCTTTGCTAATGATGTCAGTTGTTTATATTTTATCCGGCGTTTTTGCGAAGGATTTTCTATCTCTTATTTTTGTTATACTGGTAAGTGCATTAGTTTATATTGTTAGTCTGTTTATTCTTTCAGGTAAAGAACTGAAAGCAGACTTAGCTAGATTTGGAATAAAAATATGAAAAAAAATGTTTTACTCTCAGTTGTTATTTCTGTTTTTAATGGAGAAAAAGAACTTGATAATTGCTTAAGGTCAGCGTCTTTTGCAGATGAAATAATAGTGGTAAATAATTCCTCAACAGACAAAACAGAAGAAATTACTAGCGAATATACAGACAAAATTTTTACAAGACCTAACAATTTCATGCTTAATGTTAACAAAAACTTTGGTTTTTCTAAGACAACAGGAGAGTGGATTTTAAGTTTGGACGCAGATGAACGCGTAACCCCGGAGCTTGCGGAGGAAATTAAATCCGAAATCCGAAAATCAAAATCAGAAACAAACGGTTATTGGATTCCCAGGAAAAATATTATTTTTGGGAAATGGATGGAGCATACAGGTTGGTATCCGGATTTCCAGCTACGCTTATTTAAACGGGGAAAAGGAAAATTTCCGGAAGAACACGTTCACGAAATGATT
The DNA here is from genome assembly GCA_964603935.1 of uncultured Gammaproteobacteria bacterium. Lineage (GTDB taxonomy): Bacteria > Patescibacteriota > Microgenomatia > Levybacterales > UBA12049 > GWB1-37-8. Next base: position 737 of record CAZRWL010000015.1, read on the forward strand.
AAAGCGCAAGGAGAAACGAAATATCTAAAAAACCATATTGTCCACTATAACTACAATACTATTTCTCAATTTCTCCAGAAATTAGGAACAATTTATGCCCCTAATGAAGCAGACCAGCTAATTAGAAACGGATATAATTTGGATTGGAGGGATGCGATTCGATTTCCTGTTAAGGAATTTTCAAGCCGTTTTTTTGCAAGAGAAGGCTACAGGGATGGATTTCATGGTTTAATGTTGTCTTTATTGATGGCATTTTATCATCTTGTTGTTTTTACAAATATCTGGGAGAAACAAAAATTTAAGCAAATCGACGACGGAAAATTATTAATAGACATAGAAAAAGAATTCGCTTCTTCCTCAAAAGAAATTTTCTTCTGGTTTTCAAAAGAAAGAATAAAACTTATTAAAAATCCCCTAAAACAAATCTTCCATAAAATTTTAAACAAAGTAAAGCCATGAAGCATGTTTTTATTTCACTTCTTAACTTTAACGGCCTGAAAAATACCTTAGCATGTCTTGAGTCGTTGAGGAATATAAAAATTGATAATTTCAAATTAACCATAGTGGTAGTAAATAATTCTTCAAAAGAGGAGCTTAATTTAAGGAGCGGCTCTTTAGGGAACATTCCCCTAGCGGTTATTGAAAATAATAAAAATTTGGGGTTTTCAGGGGGACATAATGTTGGGATTAGATACAGCTTGGAAAATGGAGCGGACTATGTTGTTATTCTAAATAATGATACCTACGTTGACGGGAGCTTCTTGGGAGAGTTATTGAAAATTGCAGAAGAAGATGATGAGATTGGTATTTTATCACCCAAGATTTATTTTGCTTCGGGATTTGAGTACCATGGAGATCGTTACTCAAAAAATGAATTAGGAAAAGTTTTTTGGTATGGGGGCGGAGAAATGGATTGGGATAATGTAATAGGTAAAAATAGGGGAGTTGACTTGGTAGACAAAGGTCAGTTTGACAATATTGAAGAAATGGAAATGGCAACAGGATGCTGCATGTTGATAAAAAAAGAGGTTTTCGAAAGCATAGGATTATTTGACGAAAAATATTTTTTGTATTATGAAGATAGCGATTTAAGTATGCGGGCAAAGAGAAAAGGTTTCAAGGTCATGTATGTTCCGAATTCTATAATTTGGCACAAAAATGCCGGATCAGCCGGAGGATCCGGATCTGCACTTCAAGACTATTATATAACTCGTAATCGTTTGCTGTTTGGATTTAGATATGCTCCAATTCGGTCAAAATTTGCGCTTTTTAGGGAGAGTTTACGAATATTCTTTAAGGGGAGGCAATGGCAGAAACGGGGAGTCTTTGATTTCTATCTTAGAACGTTGGGAAAAGGAAGTTATAAAATATGATCAAAATTTCGGCAATTGTTATTGCGAAAAATGCAGAAGATTTGATTGCGGATTGTCTTGATTCGTTGTCTTTTTGCGATGAAATTATTGTTGTCGATAATGCCTCTTCTGACAGAACAGTTGAAATAGCAAGGAAAATGAATGCGAAAGTTTGCGAATTAAGCGCTAATGATTTTTCCGAACTGAGAAATTTTGGTTTAAAAAAAGCAACCAATGATTGGGTTTTATATGTTGATGCCGATGAGCGCGTTGACAATAATCTAAGAGCTGCAATTATCCATTTAACTAAAGACAGCGGCCGCGCGCAACAGTTAAATGCCTACTTTTTAAAAAGGAAAAATTTTTATCTCGGTAATCATGAATGGCCGCATATAGAAAGATTAGAGAGGTTCTTTAAAAAAACCACATTGAAAGAGTGGCGGGGAAAACTTCATGAGACTGCGGTTTTTGAAGGTAAAATTGGGGAGCTTGATGGCTATCTTCTTCACTATACCCATAGCGATCTTTCGTCGATGGTGAAGAAAACTATTGAATGGTCGAAAGTAGAAGCTGAGCTTCGATATGATGCAGGTCATCCAAAAATGTCGTGGTGGAGATTTCCCCGAGTTATGCTGACTGCTTTTTTTGATTCATACATCAAGCAGGGCGGATGGAAAGTTGGGGCAGTAGGGCTAATTGAAGGTATGTATCAATCATTCAGCATATTTATTACTTATGCGAGGCTTTGGGAAATGCAAGAAAAATTTAAAGTGAAAAATGATAAATGATAAATTAAGGAAATTCCTATACAGTTTTCTCTGTATGGTATTTTTACTAATTATTGTTGCACAGCCTGTATGGGTTCTGTATCAGAGGAAAGGAACCTTTTTGTCTTCGGGATATTCAAAAATGTACAATCGCTTAGAATCTTTGTATTACTCATCTCAATATGTGAAGAAAAAAAATCCGGGCATTATACCGGATGATACTTTTGAAGCATTTGTTGGAGGAGCGTTTTTACGAGGATTTAACCCTATCAACATTGTGCATGAGCATCCTCCCTTGGGAAGGTATATTATTGCTTTGTCAATTTTACTTTTCGATAATGCGAGCACCCTTATTTTGTCTCTATTAGTGCTTTCTCTTACAGCATGTTTTTTAATTGCGAAAATAGTAATTAAAAATTCGTTGTTAGCCCTGATTCCTATCGCAATTTTTTCAAATGACCCATTGTTTATTAGCAAGCTTCAATATTCGCCGTTACTTGAGGCAATTCAATTGCCCTTTATCCTATTAAGTCTGTATTTTTTTATCAGAGGAATAAAAAGTGAAAAAAGCTTCCGATGGTTTGCTTTAACTTCTTTAATGGTGGGATTTGTAATAAGTATTCGTTTTTTTATTTTGGGAATGACCTTATTTTGTGCTATGTTTATGTACTTTATAATAAGAAAAAGATTTAATAAGCAGTTAATTTACTTTACGATATCAACACCAATATCTCTGATAGTTTTATTTGCCTCATATGCAAAAACCATACTGGACGGATATTCTTTATGGCAAATTTTAGGAGTTCAGAAATACTTGCTTTACTATCATCAAACTAAGCTTGAGAATTCTTTGTCATTTTGGGATTTGATACTGTTTAATAGATGGCATACTTGGTGGGGAGATAGAGGTGTTATTCGAGATAGCACATGGTTTATTGCCTGGCCAATCGCAATGTTTTCGGCATTTAGTTGTTTGATAGCATCGCTTGCGAAGAGAATGCACATGAATGAAGGGGAAAAATTTCTATTTATTTGGGTGATAATTTATTGTGGGCTTCTTTCCGTTGGAAATTCAACAACCAGATATTTTTTGCCGCTTGTACCGATACTATATATACTTATGATCTCATTCTTGACGCGCATTGTTTATGAAAGATAAAAGCCTAAATTTTTGGTCGGTAGTTTTTATATTCACAGTCTGGTTCATTTTTGCATATCCGTATTTTTTAAAGGATAAAGTTCCTTTCCCTTCCAACTATCAAGTAAATAATTTTGCTCCATGGAGCACTAACAGCAAGTTTTGGGGTCCTGTAAAAAACAGCGCTATGCCGGACATTATTACGCAGATATATCCGTGGAGGCATTTGGCAATTGAAATATGGAAGACAGGACAGGTGCCGTTGTGGAACCCGTATAGTTTTTCTGGTAATCCTCTTTTGGCAAATTACCAATCGGCCGTACTTTCTCCTTTTAATATTCTTTTTTTAATTCTCCCTTTCGTAGATGGATGGAGCATTCTTGTCCTATTGCAGTCACTACTCGCAGGTCTATTTATGTATTTACTTGTAAGGAGTTTGAAGGTAAGTCAGGCGGGAAGCCTAGTCTCTTCTATTTCCTTTATGTTTTGCGGCTTTATTACTACATGGATGGGCTATTCGACCTTAGGATATGCTATCTTATTTCTTCCGTTTTCTCTTTTTTGTATAGAAAAATATTTAGAAACAAACAGAAGTATTTTTTTACTCTTACTATCTTTAACCTTGCCTTTATCTTTTTTTAGCGGGCATTTTCAAATAAGTCTTTATTTTCTGATTGGGATTATAAGTTATATTGTTTATAAGTTTATTGTAACCAAAAATATACTTAATACTCTATGCTTAATGCTCTATGCTTTTTTCGGTTTGCTCCTGGTCATGCCGCAAGTTCTGCCATCAATAGAGCTGTATTTTGAGTCTTTCAGAAGTTCATTTTTTCAGACAGGAGGCATTCCTATAGAATACTTACCTTCATTTTTGGCGCCTGATTTCTTTGGAAATCCGGTTACTAGAAATACCTGGTTTGGGCATTATGCTGAGTGGAATGCCTATATTGGACTCTTGCCTTTAATGCTAGCTATCTACAGTTTACTGAAGATAAAAAAACCTCAAATACTTTTTTTGTTCATTTTTGGATTGTCGTCTTTTATTTTAGCAACAAATAATCCAATTTCCGTATTTGTTCAAAATCTGCACATGCCGGTTTTATCAACAGCTTCCATTAATAGAATTATTATTTTGTTCAGTTTCTCTTTTGCTGCTCTTGCGGGATTAGGTCTAGATCAACTTCTTTTAGATATTAAAAAAACAAATAAAAAGAAAGTTTTTGCATGGTTTGGCTCTTTTGGTCTTGTTTTTGCTGCCTTATGGGGGACGGTTATGCTAGGGTTGTTTATTCCGGCAGATAAACTCACCATTGTAAAACAAAACTTAATTTTACCAACAATCTTATTTTTAGCAGTGGTTGCTTTAGTTCTTTTTACAATAATGTTTAAGAAAATGAAATATAGCGGAGCGCTGTATATTTTTTTATCTTTGGGACTTGTAGTTTTGGCTGCATTTGACATGCTTAGATTTACTACTAAGTGGATGCCGTTTGACCCTAAGAATCTTGTTTTTCCATCATTTTCAACGACAGAGGCGTTTTCGAAAATCTCCGGGTTTGATAGGGTTTTTGGAAATCTTGGGGGAGAAGCCACTATGTATTACGGTTTGCCTTCTGTCGAAGGATACGATGCATTATACAACAAAAGATACGGACAATTTATAGGTTACATTGCAAATGAAGAATTTATAGAATCTAACTGGTCAGTTGTTCTTTTTCCTAAAAATTCCAAAAATACTCTCAAAGCGATTAACTTATTGAATATAAAATATATTGCTCATAAGTTGTCGGATAACGGAGCCTCATGGACTTTTCCTTATTGGACATATCCAAAGGAGCAGTTCAATGTAATTTACAAAGATAACTATTACAGGTTTTATCAAAATAACAATGTTTTTCCCCATGCTTTTCTGGTTGGAAGATACAGGGTTATTAAAGATGAAAAACAAATTCTTAAGACAATATTCAGTGATGATTTTAATCCAAGAACTGAAATTATTTTGGAAGATGATCCTAAAATTCTTAAAACAAGCGGAAATATTGGGAATGCTAAGATTATTAATTATAGCCCAAATAACATGAAAATTTCAATCGACTCAAAGAGCAGCGGTTTATTATTATTAATGGATAATTACGACAAAGGTTGGAAGGCGAGTGTGGATGGAAAAAGTGTTCCAATTCTTCGGGCAAATTATACTTTTAGAGCAATAGCTGTTGATAAAGGCAGACATAATGTTAAATTTTGGTATGATCCATGGGGCTTTAAACTGGGAGTATATCTGGCAATGGGAGGCTTAGTTGGAATCTTAGTTACGATTTTGATTTCCAGAATATCAAGTCGTTCAGAGTAAGCCTTTTTGTAGCAAAACGGAAAAGATAAATAATTTCCAGAATTCCTATGGTATTCACAACCAGTATCGCAATAAACCAATTTCTTTGACTATTTTTCGCGGCATTCCACATAGCAAGTCCTTTCCACACAATAGACCAAGCCAATAAAAGGTATTGCGCAAGGGGAGAAATTGCCGGAAGCGCAGATAAATCCATACATCAATACAATAGCATAGCAATTTAAGCTTTGCAAGTAGGTCAGAAGTTGGTAAAATAAGTTAATGAGAATTGGAATTTTTAATCCATATCTGGATACATTGAGCGGGGGAGAGAAATACATGTTATCAGTTGCATCATGTTTGGCTCGAGCGCATGAGGTGTTTATTTTTTGGGACGAAAATAAGGAAACCGAAATAAAAAGAGTGGCTCTAAATAAGCTTGGGATAGACCTGTCTTCTGTAAAATTTAATAAAAATATATTCGATAAAAATGTTTCTTTCATATCCCGTTTTTTAGAATCTCGGAAATTTGATGCAATAATTTTCCTGAGTGATGGCAGCATTCCCTTTGTCGGCGCAAAATTATTTCTTCATTTTCAGTTTCCAATAGAGTGGATCGACGGAAAGTTTATAAAAAATAAAATAAAACTATTCTTTGTAAAGAAAATATTTTGCAATTCTTATTTTACAAAGAACTTCGTAGATAAAAAATTAAACATTAAGAGCGCAGTTCTTTATCCGCCTGTTGTTATTAATAAGGACGAAAAAATAAAAAAAGAAAATGTTATCCTGCATGTTGGAAGATATTATGTTGACGAAAATAGATCAAACTACAAGAAGCAAGATGTTATGATTAAAGTTTTTAAAAAAATGATAGATGACGGCTTGAAAGATTGGGAATTCGTAATTGCTTTAGGTACTAAAGGTGACGGTAAGGTAGACCTTAATAAAGATATTCAGAGTTACCCAATCAGAATAATAAATAATCCTTCAAATGAAAAACTTTGGGAAAATTATTCAAAAGCAAAAATTTACTGGCATGCTACCGGTTTTGCAGATGATCTAGAAAAACATCCTGAGAAAGCTGAGCATTTTGGAATTTCAACTGTTGAGGCCATGGGCGCAGGTGCTGTCCCCGTTGTGATAAATGCAGGGGGGCAAAAAGAGATTGTTGAGAATGGGAAAAACGGTTATTTGTGGGATACGCTGGAGGATTTTGCCAAAAAGACAAATAGTCTAATCAAGGATGAGAAATTATTTAAAGAAATGTCCAGGAATGCAGTAAAAAGATCGGAAATTTTCAGTGGTGATAGGTTTTGCAAGGATTTACAAGATATTGTTAAACAATGAGGAGAATAATACCCATTTTATTTATTAGCTTATTGGGCGCTATCTTTTTTTGGCAATTTATTGTTAAAGACTTACTTCCTATTCCCGCAGATACAATCATTGGGCTTTATCATCCGTTTAGAGACTTATACGCTAAGGATTATCCTAGGGGTATTCCATTTAAAAACTTTTTAATTACGGATCCTGTACGTCAACAATATCCTTGGAAAGAATTGGCAATCTCAATAGGGAAAAAAATGGAATTGCCCTTATGGAATCCTTATAGTTTTTCGGGTACTCCGCTTTTGGCAAATTTCCAATCAGCTTCGTTTTACCCTCTTAATATTTTGTTTTTTATGATGCCTTTTTCTCTGGCATGGAGTTTTATTATCTTTCTAGGACCTCTTTTGGCAGGCATATTTTTGTTTTTATATCTTGACAGTCTTAGGCTAAGTAAATGGGCAAGTTCTTTGGGGGCAATAACATTTTCTTTTTCAGGTTTTTTTATATCCTGGCTAGAGTGGGGAACCATTGCTCATGCTGTGATCTGGCTACCTCTAATACTTTTGTCTATAGATAAAATTTTTGCAATATATCAGGAAAGAAAATTTTCAATTTTTAATTTTCAATTTTTGATTTGGCAGATAATTTTTATTTTTTCATTACTCTCTTCTTTGTTTGCCGGACATTTGCAAATATTTTTCTATCTTTTTATTTTTTCATGGGCTTATTTTCTCGCAAGATGGATGCAGTCCTGTTGGCAAAAAAAGATATTATTTCTCTTCATAATTCTTAATTCGTTATTCATAATCCTTGCTTCAATTCAGTGGATTCCAACTTTGCAGCTTATTTCTCTGTCAGCTCGGAACGTCGACGTAGTGGGGATAAATGGTCCGAGTTGGTTTATGCCTTGGCAGCATCTTATTCAGTTTGTTGTTCCGGATTTCTTCGGAAATCCTACAACGCTTAATTATTGGGGAGTATGGAATTATGGTGAGTTTGTTGGGTATGCGGGAATAATCCCGCTAATTTTAGCTCTATTTGCAATGTTTTTTCGAAAAGACAAGAAGGCTTTATTTTTTGGGACAATGTTATTTTTATCTTTAATTTTTTCCCTTCCGACCTTTTTTGCCAAAATGCCATATTATTTGAATATTCCTCTTGTCAGCACCTCTCAGCCAACCCGACTCCTATTCGTAATAGATTTTTGCTTGGCTGTTTTGACTGCATTGGGCTTTGATTACATTCTAAAACTAAAGAAAAAAAATACCATAATATATCCTTTAATTTTCATATCTATTGTTTTTGCAGGATTATGGATATTTATTCCTAGGGAGCACCTGATGGTTGTAAGAAGTAACTTAATATTTCCTACATTGCTTTTAGTATCTTCCTGGGTTTTATTTATCGCATGGTTATTGATTCGAGATAAAAAAAGACCAGTTTTCATAATATGCGTTCTTATAATGGGAATTGCTGTGTTTGATTTACTGCGCTTTGGTTGGAAGTTTACTCCTTTTACGCAAAAATCTTATGTTTTTCCTGCAGTAAAAGCTATAACTTTTCTGCAAAAAAACTTGGAAGAATTTAGAATTATGACAACGGATTCAAGAATTCTTCCTCCCAATTTTTCTGTAATTTACAGATTGCAAAGTATCGATGGTTATGATCCTTTATACCTTTTAAGGTATGGAGAATTAATAGCAGCATTGGAGAGGAAAAAAGCCGACATTAGCGCTCCATTCGGATTTAATAGAATTATTACGCCGCATAATTTCGATTCAAAGATAATAGATTTGTTAGGCGTTAAATTTGTCCTTAGTCTTTCAGAACTAGAATCATCAAGCTTAAAGAAGGTTTTTCAAGAAGGAGAAACGAGAATATTCGAAAATAAAAATGTTTTGCCCCGCGTGTTCTTTGTTTCAAGAATAACATACGCAAAAGATAATAAGGAAGCAATAGGCTTGATGCTTGATGATTCGTTTATTCCTAGTGATGCGGCAATTGTCGAATTTACCCAAGGTGACGTATCTGTTCCGTCTCTAGGGTGGAAAGTGGGAGAAGCAGAGATTACTCAATATTCGGAGAATAAAATAGTTATAAATACGAAAAATATAGGGAATGGATTTTTGGTTTTGACAGATAGTTATTATCCTGCGTGGCATGCTACAGTAGATGGAGATGAAGCAAAAATATATAGAACAGATTATAATTTTAGAGGTATTGTTGTGTCGGCAGGAGAACACAAGATTGAATTTTACACAACCTTGCTTTAATGATTTAAATCATTAAAGCAGGAAGTAGAGACATGAAAATAAGCATTATTATTCCAAACTATAACGGCGCAGAATTATTAAAGAAAAATTTACCAAAAGTTTTTGACGCGATTTCTTCGTATAAAGATGGAGCTATTGAAGTTATAATTATTGACGACTATTCAACGGATAATTCTTTAATGGAAATTCAATCCTTCGTTAAGATTCAGGACGAGAATGCAAAGACCAAAAGTCAATTCCGCCAAGGCGGGATAAAACTCAAAAGTATAAGAAACGAAAAAAACCTTGGGTTCTCATCGACAATCAATAAAGGGGTGAGGGAAGCGGATGGGGAAATTGTTGTTTTACTAAATACAGATGTTATTCCGGAAAGAACGTTTTTGCCACCCTTATTATCTCATTTTAAAAATGATGAAGTGTTTGCAGTCGGATGTATGGACAAAAGCATTGAGGAGAAAAAAGTAGTCTTGAGGGGGAGGGGGGTTGGGGCTTGGAAGAGAGGTTTTCTTGTTCATTCGCGCGGAGAGATTGGCAAGGCGAATACTCTTTGGGTAAGCGGGGGAAGCGGAGCATTTAGAAAAAGCATTTGGGAAAAGCTTGGTGGTTTTGATAGTCTTTATAATCCGTTTTACTATGAAGATATAGATTTGTCATACAGGGCTCAAAAATCAGGGTACAAAGTTCTATTTGAATCGGAAAGTCCCGTTATTCATGAGCATGAAAAGGGCGCTATAAAGAGCACATATTCAAGATCTCAAATAAGAGCAATTGCATATAGAAATCAGTTTATTTTTGTCTGGAAGAATGCTACGGATTTGGATTTGCAAATACTTCACATATTTTGGCTGCCTTACCATTTTATGAAAGCGTTAATTAATAATGACTGGATGTTTTTTAGAGGTTTTATTAATGCTTTTCTATTGCTTCCAAAAATTATAGCATCGAGTTTTAAAAGTCGGAAATTATTCATAAAGAAAGATAGTGAAATAATCAAATCTCTTTCATGAGAATACTTCGTAATCTTAAAGGGCTACGGAAATGGTACGTAGATACAATTTCTTATACGCTTTGCGGTTTTTTTATAATTGCAGGGGCAGCAATTTCCATAAATAGATTCTGGCAATACGAAGTCTTTTATTTTGATTTTGGAATTTTTGATCAGGCAATTTGGAACGCTTCTCGTTTTCTGCCTCCCATAATCGATCACCCTGCAGCTAGAGGAAAGTGGATATTTGCCGATCATCTTAGTCCTAGTATTTTTTTATTGGCTCCATTTTATTGGCTAACCGCTAAAAGCGAAATGCTTCTTGTTGCCCAGGCGATAATTACAGGATTAAGCGGAATAGTTTTATATGTTATCGGAAAACATATCTTAAGAAATAAGTTGTTGTCTTTAAGTATTCTTATTTGCTATTTATTGTTCTTAGGTCTGCAAAATGCAGTTATTTCTGACTTTCATGAATTAACTGTTATGACACTGCCTCTTATGCTTACGTTTTGGGCAATTATTCATAGGAAAATTCGGCTTTATTTTCTATTTCTTATTATTACATTAGGATTTAAAGAGTCTACTTTTCTTTTGGGTATCGGTATGGGAGTATTAATTTTTTTTCTAAGAAAAGAGTGGGTGAAAATTGCCTTGATTACGATAATACTGTCGCTTATGTGGGGTTATATTAGCATCAAAATAATTATACCGTCATTTTCAAGCGGATTTTATTCATACTCTCCTTCGGTTAACGCAAATATTCTAGACAATATATCATCTTTGGTTAACCATCCGCTTAAGCAAAGAACTCTATTTTACAGCTTTTACAGCTTTGGTTTTCTTCCTCTTTTGGCTCCGGAGTTTTGGTTTCTTTTTTTGCAAGATTATGGAATGAGATTTGTTGGAAGTATATGCTGTACCCGATGGGGTATGGGGCTGCATTACAATGCGCAAAGCGCTGTCCTTTTGGGGGTTTCGGGCATATTTGCTTTAAAACATTTGCAAAGCCTAAGACTTGTTTCTAAATTATTACCTTTGTTGGTAATAATTATTGCGGGAAATGCTTTTTTTCTGTATAGATTCGTATTGCATGGGCCTTTTGCTTTGGCGTACAATCCAGCATTTTACGCTCATACTAAAGATTTTACATTCCTTAATGATCTAATTAAGAGAATTCCAAATGATGTTTCCGTTATGACACAAAATAATTTAGCACCACACTTTACCCATCAGAAAATACTTCTCTTGAAGCGAGATTACGAGACATATAAGCCTGAATATATCCTTGTAGACATAAGGCCCGAGCAAAATCCAAACAACTTCTTTAATACGAAAGATGTTTTCGGTATTTTGGAGTTATTGCAGAAAGACTCCAAGTATGAGTTAATATATGGAACAAAAGATCAATTTATCTTTCACAGGATAAAAATATAATGAAATTATCTATTATTATTCCTGTTTTTAATGAGGAAAAAACAATCTCAGAAATGCTTAAAAAGGTAAGTAAAGTTAAGATTAATGGCATCGAAAAGCAAATTATAGTTGTTAACGATGGATCGACAGACGGAACGAAAAAGGAAATTTTAAATTCCCCTGCGATATCAAATATAGAGTTCATTAATCATCCAAAAAATCAGGGAAAGGGAGCTGCAATAAGAACGGGTATTGAAAATGCAACAGGGAATTATATTATAATTCAGGATGCGGACTTGGAATATAATCCAAAAGACATAGAAAAACTTATCAGACCTATCTTGGAAGGAAGAAGTAAGGTCGTTTACGGCACCCGGCTGAAGAGATTGCCGAGCTTTTCCAAAGAAGAAAGAACTCCTCAGTTTTTGCTTCATTACATCGGTAACAAATTTTTAAGTTTATTGACAAGTATTCTTTATGGACAGTGGATTACAGATATGGAGACTTGTTATAAACTTTTTCCAAGAAGGGCGGTTGAGGATATAAATTTAAATGCCAGGGGATTTGAATTTGAGCCTGAAATTACAGCTAAATTACTTAAAAAAGGATATAAAATTTTAGAAATACCGATCTCTACCAAACCGAGAGGCTATGATGAAGGAAAAAAACTAAACACATTTAGGGATGGAATAAAAGCCTTCCTTACGTTACTTAGATATCGATTCATAGGGTAATCATGAAGTATTTCGGAAAAATTCCTCTCTATTTAATAATTTTGTATGCAATTGTATTCATCTGCTCTGTTGTTTTGGCATTTTTTGCCTTATTTAAGCAGCTTACTTTTGGGTTTGATCAGGCAAGAGATGCGTACGAAGCGTTTGCCATTTGGTATAATCACGACTTTAAAATACTTGGGCCGTCTTCAGACCTCCCCGGGATACATCATGGCGCATTATGGTATTATTTACTTGTTTTGCCTTACGTAATAGGATTTGGAAATCCGCAGGTTGTTGCTATTATTTTCTTTATCATCTCATTTCTTACGGTGCCGTTATGCGCTTACTTGGCCTATAAATTTTTTCATAATTTTCATTTTGCTTTATTGGCATCAGTACTGTACGTTTCATCACCTCTATTTCAAACATTTACACGGTGGCTGTCAAATCCTCTAATCGCGTTATATGTAACACCTTTTTTATTATTTTTTCTATGGAAATATATAAATGAGAATAAAAAAGTAAACTCACAAAGTAAATATGCGATCGGTTGGGCAGGTCTTCTTTTCGGACTTTTAATTCAGGCGGATTTTGCATTTGGGATATTCCTGATTACCTTGCCCATCTATTGGTTTATTTACAAAATAAGGATTAAACTGCAGGATTTTCTATTTTTCGGAATAGGTCTTTTATTGGGATTAAGTACATATATTATTGCTGAAGTAAGATTTAACGGCAAAGCTGTTCTTGCGGTAATGAATTTTTTAAATTCCAGTCTATTCTCGCCAAGACCTCTCATGGAAACAATCTCATTAATTGCCGAAAGAATTAACGAATTTTTATTTATAAGCGTTATTCCTTATTCATATCCCTATGCAATAATTTTTTTCATCGCAATTATTAGCATATTTTTTCTTAAATATTATAAAAATGAACAGAGTAGAAGTCCAATATTTTTACTTCTGGTATGGTTAAGTATTTTTATTATTTTTCATCTGTTTAAGTCAGGTTTTTTAAAAAGCGGTTTTATGTTCGCTCCTTTTCTTATCCCAATAACAATAGTTTGGAGTTATTTATTAATTAACGTAATTAAAAATTACAAGCTCCTTGCTATTTTCTTGATAAGTATTTTTATAAGTCAATTTTATACCTCTTATCTATGGTTAAAAACAGAATATAATCCTTCATCGGTACAATATGGCATTAGCCTAAGTCTTGAGAAAGAAATAATTAGATACACATATGAACAATCAAAAGGCGAACGATTTATAATAATAACAATAACGAACCCATTGGATATTAATACAATGTGGGCCTATCTTTACGAAACATATGGGCAAAAAAAATATGGCTATCTTCCTTATTATAGCGGGAAAAGTCAAGCGGGTTATTTAGGTAATCTTCCTGAACGGCAATTTGGGACAAAATATAGATATGTTATTGTAGAGCCGACAACGGGAATTCAGGATTTTTTTATAGAACAGGTAATGTTGGGGGAAAATAAATCATCAGACATCGTAGAAGAAAAGAAATTTGGACAATTCCTTGTTCAAAAACGAATTTTTAGGAAAAATGAATATAGCATAGACTAAATATTATGCAACCATTCTTGGAAATTATACTTTTCTTACTTGCTATCTGTGTATGTTTTTATTTGCCCGGAAAATTTTTACTGGCAAAACTAAAATTGACACTTGGTTCTCCGGAAGATTTATTTCTTCCTTTTGTTGTAGGCATGATGCTATTTACATTAATTTCCTATATTTTTTCTTGGTTAAAATTGGAAATTATTATTTTACCCTTATTTTTAATAATCAGTTTTCTCGCTTTTAAAAATAAAAAATGGATTCCAAGCAGTATTAACAAGCGCCATTTAATACCTCTTTTTATAGTACTTGTTTTGGCAATCATTTTTAGTCTTAGTATGTTAACGGCTGGAGTCTATGGAGACACCATTAAATATGGAAGGGATGATTTATGGCATTTAGCTCTTATAAATGAACTAAAAGTGAATTTTCCACCAGATAATCCGGGATTTGCAGGGATTCCCTTAAAAGGTTACCATTTTTTTTATAATTTTTTACTAGCAAAGATTAGTAATATTTCTTTTATTTCTTCCCTTTCTCTGCATTTCCATTTTTTCCCATTACTTATGGCTTTGTTGTGGGGATTGGGAGTTTATTCGCTTATGCAGGTCTGGAGTAAGAGAGTATCCGTTGCTCTCTGGGCGGTTTTTCTGACTCAGTTTGGAGGAAGCTTTGCTTTTATTTTAAGGCTGAGGGGACACGAAAATTTAAGCTTAGACAGCGCTTTTGGAATACAGCAGCCTGCAACAGCGCTTATAAATCCGCCTTTTTCAGTTTCGATTATCATCGTTATCGCAGTTCTTTTTGCTTTTTACCAATATTTTACGACAAAGAAAAAAGGCTGGTTAGTCATCATCGTTTTGTGTGCGGGTCTTATTAGTATGTTTAAAGTTTATGCGGGAATAATATTGCTTGGGAGCTTATTGCTACTTGCGCCTTTGCAATTATTAAAAAAGAATTTCATGTTTCTTATTGCGTGTTTTTTTACTGGAATTTTATTTGCAGTTACATACGGAATTCTTAGAGATCCTTCATCCACCCTTATTTTTGCGCCATTTTGGGCTCCTCATAGCGTGTTAGTTGATAATATGCCGTGGTATGGATATGCAGAAAAAATGTACACCTACACAAGGTTCTCTGTTATAAAAGGCATAATAGAGACAGAATTGTACAGTTGGTATGTTTTTGTATTCGGTAATTTAGGAACTCGACTTCTTGGATTATTATTTTTACTTTTTTTACTCTTTAAACAATACAGAAAACCGTCGCTTTTCGTATTAACAGTTTTAATAATGACATCAATATCCATCTTAATCCCACTTTTTTTTATTCAATCGGGGAAAGTATTTGAAATAATACAGATGGCGTGGTATTTCTTGTTTTTTATTTCTCTTTTTGCCGCATTTGGTCTCCATGCGTTTTTTGGTCTTCGTTTTAATAAAATAATAAAAATTGTTTTATTTGTCGTAATTATACTATTAACCCTGCCCTCAGCATATGAGCCTTACAAAAGTTATTTTAATGTCATTAATTCTCATGGCACATCATTCTCGAATTCCTACTTCAAGGCAATGCAGTTTTTAAAACTTGAGGGAAATTATAATCAGACAGTTATAGAAATTCCAGAAAAAAATGTAAATGATACGAAGAAAGCAGTATTTAACTGGTATGGGGGATCGTCGCCGGCGATTACTGCATTTGGCAATAAAAGAAGCTATCTCAGCAATGAATATATCGATTTTGCTGGGGTTGATATTGCGCCAAGAATTGAATTCATCCGTAAGATTATTGCTCTCAATAATTTACCCTTGAATGACTCTATTAAATATGTAAGTCTTCAGAAAGAAGTAGAGCAAGGATTAAGGAGCAATAAAATTTCCTTTATTTATAGTCCTTATCCCTTGTCTTTTGCTAAAAATACGGACTATCTTAGTGGAATTTATGAAAACCGAGCAGGTGCAATATATAGGGTGAATGTAAAATAATAAGATGTTTAATATTTTTGATATATATTTTTGGTTATATTTTTTGTTTTTTTTTATTGCGGTATTTCTTGCGTTTTTTATTCCGGGAGATTTGTTAATAAGAAAATATAATTTATCTATTTTTCAAAGGTTTGCTTTAGGAACGGGTATAGGCATAGTTTTATGGGGATGGCAGGGATTTATATTCGGTTATTTGGGGTTAAGATTATTATCATATGTTTACATTATTATCCTATTTCTATTATGGATTAAGATTCAGGGTCGGGAATTTTTAAGAGCGATTATAGATAAAGCTATTTTTGCCAATATTGATTGGGTTGTAGCGTTATTGATAATGGTGGGCGTAGGCGTTCAGTTGTCCTCTGTTTGGTTTAACGGGGTTTATCTAAAAGAGGGACTATTTTTTTGTTGCGGCAATTTATTTGATAATATTTTACACGTTGCATTGACAAGTCAAGCGGTGAAAAATTTCCCTCCATTTGAACCTGGAATGTATGGAGAAATTGTTAGGAATTATCATTACTGGGGCAACTTAGTAATTGGAGAATTGATACGCGTATTCAGCCTCCCTCTTATTTCTACCCAGAATCAATATTCAATGTTTCTAATATCCGTGCTTTTGGGATTGTCAGGAGTAGTGTTTGGTCAAATATGCGGCTTGGGTAAAAGTTTTTATCGATGGCTAGTTCTTTTTCTTTATTTTGGTGGAGATCTTATCTTTCTGCTGGTCTCATTTATGCGTAAAGAGGTAAATTTTCAGATGAGCTCACTTGAAGACGGGGCAAAATTTTTGGTAAATCCCCCAAGGGCAATTTCCATAATAATATTATTCATAGGACTCAGCTTATTTCTCATTTGGCTAAAAAAGAAAAACCTTTCTTTTGGTTTAGTAATGGTTTTTATATTGACAAGTACAGTTGGATTTAAGGTGTATACCGGATTTTTTGTGCTTATAGGATTGTTCGCGCTGTTAGTTTTTTATATTTTCAAAAAGAAATTTCAGTTCATTTTTTTGTTTCTCGCAGCAGTATCTTTGAGTGTAGTTATATATTTTCCTGTTAATAGCGGCGCAGGCGGCTTATATTTTACAGGTTTATCTCTTTTTCAAAATTTTATTGTACAGCCATGGATGATGCTCGATCGGCTTGAGCTTGCGCGAAGAATATATTTGGATCACCATAGCTGGTTAAGGGTAATTCAATACGAAGTTACTTTTGCAGCAATATTTATTACGACTGTTTTTGGAACAAAGCTTCTTGGATTATTTCAAACTAGAAAATCCTTGTCGCGTTTGCCGATTGAACTTCACATTTTTTTAATTTCCGGTATGGCGGTAAGTGCTATTTTAGGATTATTTTTCCAGCAATACACAGGCGGATCAAATACATTTAATTTTCTTGTTTCAATATTTATAATAGGATCAATTTACACTGCTCTTGCCTGTAGCTATTGGCTTAATAAATTACATTTTTATATAAAAATTTTCCTAGTTATATCCATAGTAATTCTTACTTCTACTCGAGTGCTACAGACTGCATTTGTAAATATTCAAAATATTCAAATGGAAAAAGGATTTATTATTGATAATTTTGAATTGAGTGGACTTCGGTATCTGCGGGAAAAAACAGAAAAGGATGCAATTATATTGGTTGACTACAAAACTTTCAAAACTGACGCAGAATCTCCTTATGTAAGCTTTTTAGCAGATAGACAGATGTTTCTATCTGGACTAGGAAATGAGCTCACAGCTCATGGAATAGACTTCTCCGCTAGGAAGGCAGTTGCCGACACTATTCTAACCGGTCATAATCCTAAAGAAATAAGAAGGCAATTGTTTAAGTATAGAATTGACTATATGTATCTATCTACATCTAATAATACGCTGGCTACGGAAGCTGCTCAACTTTCAAGCGTTGTTTTTCAGAATGAAAAGATTAGAATTCTTAAATACAGCCAGCAAGAGCACAATAACTGACAATATAGAAATTGCTAGGCCACTTTTAAAAGACAGCGGATCATATTTGAAAATTACCGCATGCCTTCCTTCAGGCAAATACACACTCCTAAAAGTATAATCTGCGCGATAGATTTTAGTTTCTTTATTATCGACATATGCTTTCCATCCGGGATAGTAATTGTCGGAAAGAAAAAGCATTTGTGCGATATTGGTTTTTGCATTAATAATTATTTCTTCAGGTTTGTAGGAGATAATGTTTACAGTGGAGTTAACTGAGGATCTTGATAGATTAATAATCTTGTCCGAACTATTGAGTTCTTTTGGTTTTTCTTCAAGAATAACGGTAGTTAAAAGGTTAACGTTAGGATTGAAAATTAGATCTAGAATTTTCTGAGGATTATTTTCTAGATTTATGTTGTTAGTTAAAAAAACTCTTGGGAAAGCCCTAGCATATTCGAGACCATGCCAATTGCCATTTTGCCAAACAGGCTTAAAAAGATCGGATGAATATTTATTTGCGTCGCTATTTTTAGAATTAAGGTTATTAAAATAAAGCACATATTTTATTCCAAGGAGTGAAAATAAACGCATCCTTCGATTGTTCTCAAATGGGTTTTCTTTGTCTCCCATTTCTGAAAGCCTTGCTTCTACTCGAGGGATATCTCCGGTAAGTTTCCCATTATTTTTAAGAGTAAAAAGAAGCTCTCCATATCGTCTGGGAAAAACAGGATTAGTCCCTTCAGCAGAATAAATATTTGCGTATGTTGATATGTTTTCCTCCATTGGCTCTCGAAGCGTTAGAAATCTATTTAAAGAATTTCTTGATTGCAAAAAAGACAGAACCGGATTTTTTGGATAAAGAAACTGAGGATCGCCAATTACGAGATACTTATTAAGAAAATAAAATTGTCCAAATAGCGTTAGAGCAATAATTCCAAGCAATGCCAAATTGAATCTTCTTTTTACCCGCACTAACACAAGTAATAAAGAAAGCAAAATAAATGGCGGAACGAGATTCCTTAGAAGAACAAGAGTATTCATTTTCGTTGGAGATGATCCGTGTATGATTACGTAATCATTTAATTTTCGGAAGAGTGGAGCGTCGCCGAATTTAAATAGTAAAAATCCATAAAAAGCAATAAAAAAAAGACTTATGTAAAAAAAAGAAAGTATGTATAACATATATTTTAATTGTTTTTTTCCTCTTTGCTCTACAAACGTTGATAATCCAAATGCAGAGAGTGTGGCAATCGAAAAAGAGGTAAGAAAAAGAATGCGGCTTGGTAAGAATGTCGGAAGTAAGGGGAGCGGGAGTTGGAATAACCATTTTGTAAAAGGAGAATCAATAGTTAGAAAAAAAGAAAAAACAGC
This sequence comes from uncultured Gammaproteobacteria bacterium, assembly GCA_964603935.1. Lineage (GTDB taxonomy): Bacteria > Patescibacteriota > Microgenomatia > Levybacterales > UBA12049 > GWB1-37-8. The sequence continues at coordinate 19,947 of CAZRWL010000015.1, forward strand.
AGAGAAAGTAAAAAAACTAATAATAGGATTTGCCTTTCTTTTAAATATCATGTAGATGAAAAAAACAGATGGTATTAGTCCTGCGTAAAGAATTGATTCTCGATAGAACCCACGGCCAAAAAAATTATATGCTCCGGGGTTGCCAAAAATATCCGGTACGAAAGCGTTGGGGAGATGCGTAACGGGAAGAAGATATCTTTCAAACAAATACCAAGCAGAGGATGTGCTTCTTGGAGATTCAAAGAAAGCCTCTATGGACGGAAGTAGTTGCATTGCCGATAAGCCAAGCGAGAAGATGTAAATTCCAATCACTCTGGACATTGAGTTGAAAAAGGGAAGCTTTAAATGCCGAGCACGACATAAACTGTAAAGAAAAGAAAATAAAAATATATAAAACGCTATTTGAAAAAATCCTCCAAGCAATGAACAGGTAAGAGCAATTATGGCAATGCAGTAGTATTGGAATTTTTCCTCTTTAAGATAGCCTTCTATTCCATACAGAACAAGAGGAAGCCACAATGCCGATTGAGCAACAACAACATTCTCCTGGCTCCATACCAGCATGAATCCTGAAAATCCGAAGGATATTGCCCCAAGCCAAATAGCAGGCTTATTGAGTCTAAGGAGGCTTAAGAAAAGATGCATAAAAAAGAGTGCCATAATTGGTTGGATAAACAGAAGAATTCCAAATGCATGAATTTGCGGCAGAAAAAAATATAAAATGTTTAATGGGTAAAATATGGATGACTGGAAATTTGCGAGTAATGGGGTTCCCGCGAAAACGTAGGGATTCCAAAGCGGAATAGTATATTTAGCCAGCATATCGTTAATAAGTGTTCTTTCGGGATAGAAAATCCGGATTTGATCATCCCCGATTGGTTTATGAGGGATACCTGTTTCCCAGCCGGGAAATTTTTCCGTCCTCCAGGGGGAATAAACTTGGGCTAGGAAATTTGAGGGAAAAAGAATTTTTCCATTGAAAATGACCTGTCTATATGTAAAGAGAAGTCCTATTATCAATATAAATAACAAAATATAAGATAAGGATATTTTTTTAAAAAATTTCATTGATAAGTTTGAGATATGGTATCATAAAGATAAATATATTGCTAAAATGAAAAACATAATGTTTCGGTTTTTGCCTCTTTTACTGATAATCCCAATTTATATAGTACTTTACAAAATTTATACTCCCAAAGTGAATGCTTTTGGTTGTTTTGACGATTGCTTCAATATTGTTGCCGGATATTTTATTACAAATGGTAAAAGATTATACTCAGATATTTTTTTCAATCATCAGCCTCTTATGGCATATTTTAGTTCATTTATTCAGACGGCACTTCATCCGATCAATATATATGATCTTGTATTAACTCATAGGCAAAGCATCATGGTGTTTGGTCTTGTTATGAATATAGCTATTATTTTACGATTTGGTCTGCCAATGTTTGGTTTTGTTTTTCTTTATGAATTTAGCAAGTTTTATGTCTTTGGAGACAGATTTCTTGCGGAGGGAGCAATAGTGTACCCGCTCGTATATATGATGGGACTTGTATGGCAGAAATACATAAATAAAAGATTATATTGGCATGATTATATATTAAGCTCATTCTTCGCATGGTTTGTAATTTTTATGAGAGAGCCATACATTATTATTTCGGTTGCCTTATTATTTCTAATATTTTTTGGCAAGCCTTTTTCATTTTCAAAAAAAATGGCGTTAGGTTTATTTGCTCTGTTGGTAGTTGCTTTTTTGTCAATAATGCCATTATCGGAATATTTTTTTAATGTAGTAACCGTAAGTAGTCAAATTTTTCGTTCGGAAGCAGGCGATAATAATTTATTAGGTCTTGGAGCAATTAATATATTTATATATCCCATTCTTATTTTTTTTGGAGGTGAATGGAATATCTTTAGGTATTTTCTCGTAGGGCTTGATTCCGTATTCTTGGCATCTTTTTTATTTCTTTTTCCTGTGAAAGAAAAGAGAAAAGCTCTTCTCGTTCTATTCCTGATACTTGGACTAGCGAATGTTCGTATATTTCCTCCGGGGAAAATTTTTTACGCGGCGTTTCACATGATAGCATGGTATGGATTATTTATTGCAGCACTTATTTTTTTATTGAATGAGCTCTTTTCATATAAGAAAAAAATAACAGTCTCACTTTTAATTGTTCTTGTAATATTATTTGCCTATATTGTTGGTTCCCCAAGATCGTTTATCCGCGAAAAGACTGATCCTCATTATGAGTTCATAACTAATTATGGAAAAGAGTTGCAGGTAGGAGAAGTGGTAAGGTTGTTGTCGAAATCTACGGACACGCTTTATTTAGACGGGGGAGATGATCTTATTTATTGGCAAGCTAAACGTTTATCTCCATATAAATATTCTTGGTATACCTCAGGGATGCTTGGGTTTTCTCGTTATCGGCAAGCAAGGCTTGAGATGTTTGCGATTTCACCCCCTGATTTTTATTTCCGTTTTTGCACAAAAAAAATAATAGCTGATTATTTTTTGCCCAAAGCTTATGAAAATGATTATCAAAATATATATTCTTTAGGAAAACCCACATGTCTTTATGTCAAAAAATCAAAAATAGCTGATATTCAGGAAGAAAAATGGCAAAAAGCAGGAGAATTTCTCTATGGATTGCCTGAAAGTGTAAAAATTAAGTAGTATTAAGATATAATAAGTTAATTAAGATTTTCGCAGAAACTATGAGTTTGGCAAAAACAACAATAATTCTTACAGCAATTATTGTGTTTGCCTCTTTCTTGAGATTTTTTCAATTGGGACAAAATCCGCCGTCTTTAACATGGGATGAAGTAGCATGGGGGTATAATGCTTATTCTTTGGGAATTGACGGAAGAGATGAGTTTGGAAGATTTTTGCCCCTTAATTATTTAGAATCTTTCGGTGATTTTAAACCTCCAGCGTATGCGTATCTTGATGTAATTCCTATTAAATCGTTCGGCCTAACCGAATTCGCAACCAGGTTTCCATCTGCATTTTTTGGCGTATTGACAGTTTTGATTACCTATTTTTTAACAAAAAGAATCTTTTGGAATTCAAAATCAAAAGAACCATATGCCTTGTTCGCTTCGTTATTTTTAGCCATATCACCATGGCATATTATGTTATCCCGCGCTGCATTTGAGGCAAATGTGGCTACGTTTTTTTTGGTAGCTGGCGCTTGGTTATTTTTAGCCGGGATGAAAGAGAAAAAATGGTATACAGTTTTTTCAATAATTTTCTTTGTACTTTCTATTTATACTTTTAATACTGCCAGAATTGTCGCCCCACTTTTGGTGTTGTTTTTGGGGGTTGTTTTCAGAAAAGAACTAATTGAAAATAGAAAACAAACATTAGTTGCAGTTTTGGTTGGAGTTCTGCTAATTCTGCCTATTTTCAAATTTTTATTTTCTTCCCAAGCGAGTCTCCGCTTCAAAGAGGTGAATATATTTACGGATAGTGACGTTGTCATGACTTCCAATCAGGAAATAATAAATGATAGTAGTAAATGGTCGAGGGTCATTCATAATAGGAGAGTTGGATATGCGCTATCATATTTAAAGCATTATTTTGACAATCTTAATCCAAGCTTTCTTTTCATAAAAGGCGACGGAAATCCTAAATTTTCAACTCAAGATGTTGGGGAAATGTACCTTTGGGATTTGCCATTTTTTATATTAGGAATATTGCTTTTATTTAAAAGGAAAGAAGGTTATTGGTGGATAATTCCTCTTTGGTTAATGTTAGGAATTATTCCTGCAGGGTTGGCTCGTGAGACGCCTCATGCTCTTCGGATAGAAACAACTTTACCTACCTTTCAAATTTTAATTGCAGTAGGATTCGTTGAGTTTTTGTGCTGGCTTAAAAAATTTCAAGCAAATAGGAAATTATGGTTGATATCGGTAAATGTGATATTTTCTTTGTTGATTCTAAATGTCATTTACTTTCTGCATGGCTATTACCGACATTATGCAAAAGAATTTTCCGGTGAATGGCAATATGGGTACAAAGAATCAATAGATTATGTAAAATCTATTGAAGATAATTACAATAATGTATATATAACAAGCGACATGGGACGGCCCTACATATATTACTTATTTTATACAAAGACAGATCCCCGAATTTTTAGAAAAGAAGGCGTTGTTCGAAGAGATAATTTTGGTTTTGTAACCGTTGATAGGTCTGGCAAGTTTAATTTTTTAAACGATAGGACTAAAATCAATAATGGAAAAGGCGTAAAAAATCTTTTCATCAAAACTCCCGGCAATGTTCCGGAAAAAGCAAGTAAATTAAAAACTTTTACTAGACTTAATGGTAGTGCTGCATTGGTTGCCTATGAATAAAAAAATATTTATATTTTTAAGCTTTATTATTATACTGGCCTCAATATTGAGATTATGGCAGCTGGGAAAAATTCCGCTTTCTCCCGATTGGGATGAAGTTGCACTTGGTTATAATGCCTACTCTATTCTGCAGACAGGAAGAGATGAATATGGAAAATTTCTACCTATCATCCTTAGGTCGTTTGACGACTACAAACCTGCTTTATATGCATATTTAGCGATGCCGACAATAAAAATATTGGGTTTGAGCGTATTCGCAGTCAGGTTGCCGTCGGCAATCCTTGGTATTTTAACTGTCTTAGCTACATTCTTCTTAGTAAAGGAATTATTAAAGAAGGATAACGTCGCTCTTCTGGCTTCTTTCCTTCTGGCACTTTCCCCGTGGCATATTCAGTTTTCAAGGATCGCTTTTGAAGCTAATGTAGCGGTGGGATTAAATGTTTTTGGAATTTTATTTTTCCTAAAAGCTTTTAAAAAGCCATGGCTATTATTTTTTAGTGCCTTAATGTTTGGATTAAGTCTTTATGTTTATCAAAGCGAAAAAGTTTTCGTACCTCTTCTTTTGATTATGCTTATTGCCGTTTTTAGAAAACAGCTTGCTGTAATTGGGAAAAGATATATGTCAATATCTTTTTTTATTCTGGTAATTCTTTTATTGCCATTAATTTACGTTAGCTTAACTAATAAAGATACGCTTGCCAGGGCAAAAGACGTCAGTATTTTCTCCAATAGGGCAATCATAGAACTGAATGTTAAAAGAGTTGCAAGGGATAGGGAGAGCAATGATCTTTTGGGGCTTATATTTGATAATCGCAGGGTGGAACTTGTTAAAAATGCGGCGAGAGGTTATCTTTCTCATTTTGATTTGAATTGGCTTTTTGTAAAAGGTGATATTGCCCGCCATCATGCACCAAATATGGGACTTCTATATCTTACTGAGTTGCCATTTCTGTTAATAGGAATTTATAGTTTAATATTCGGCGGTTCTAACAAAAAAGTGAAAACATTTATAGTGCTATGGTTTTTAATTGCGTCTATTCCTGCTTCTGTGACTAATGATATTCCAAATGCGGTTAGAACCCTTAATTTTCTTCCTACATTTCAAATATTTACAGCAATCGGGATTTTAACTGCTATAAAAAAAGTATCAAGTATTAAGTATCAAGTGTTAAGCATACGAGTGAAATATGTACTTTTTATTTTTGTTTTTTTATTATTTATATCCAATATCTTATATTACTTCAATCAATATTTTGTTCAGCAAAATTATTTTCATGCAAAGTATTGGCAATATGGTTACGAGAATATAGTTAATCAC
>CAZRWL010000016.1:0-18164 GCA_964603935.1 uncultured Gammaproteobacteria bacterium
CTCGTGTTGCTTTTCTATCGCCAACGATGGGGTTCTTACCACAATCCCCCATGATTCATTCCCATTCAGTATGGAGTAATTGTGAGAATGTCCTTCAAAATCATAATATGATGACACTGCTGGATAACCAGCAATTGTCGTTTTCGTTAAGCCACTGACTAGTCTTGGCGCTTGACGATTCGAGGCATGAATTGCATCGTATACTTCTTGGTATTCTTCATCTACTGTTTTTACTTCTCCATCTAGCGTAACGCTAAATGAAATACTTACTGCGTTTTTTTTCCCCGATAAACTATATAAACTATCTACCATATATGGAGACGTAACCTCTAATGTTCCTACGGCTGCGGATCCGAGAAAATCATCATTAATAATTTTTTGTGTCCAGCCATTTGGAAGATTAAGGCGAATAAAGTCGGTAATTTTGAGATCAGGAGTTAAATCCCCTGTTGGAATAAGCGTAGAAAGCAATTTATCAAACATAATGCGGCTGTAATCCGAAAACCCTCCGCCGTACTTTCCCACTACTCTAAAAACATAAAGAATGTGGTTTTTTACTTCAATTACAGTTAAATATGGGTAATTATCTTGAACTATTTCAAAGGAGTAACCATCAATCTTCGCATTTACGTAACGTTTTAATGTTGATTTATCGTAACCATAAACAGTTTTTAGGTATTCATCTGTGGCTGACTGCCGGATATTCTTAAATCTGAATAGTTCAATGCTGTACCATTTAGGATCAGCATCTGCTGCTAAACCGGATGGGCTTACAAAAAAGCCATAAACCCTTTCCTTATTAAGCACTGTATATGTTAGTCCGTTTGTAATTTTTGCGTCAGTCGGATATTTGAATGAATAATCCCTCGTAGTAAATAACAGCCAGTTGGCTGTTTGCTCTGGGGGTATATTGGCCGTTTTTTGCGGTAAAAAAACCTGAGGGATAACAATAGAAGGAAATATAGCCGGCTTTTGGATAACTGATGGACTTTTATTTGCCGTTAAATTACTTACTATTCCGCCAAGAACAAAAGACAGCGTAATAGCTGCCAAGATCATTAAAAAATAGCTTCTTCGATTCTTTATTAGGCTTTTAACCATGCTGAGCGCAGTATTTTGTTGAGTTGTGAACTGTTTAGTGTTTTCCTTCTCCATATTAAATTAGACTCTTTATAACTTTGAATAATTTCTCTAAAGATTTTAACAATTCCTAGCATATTTTAACATTATTTATCATCATATTCCAGCAGTTGTCCACCTGGGAGACGGAATACACACCCCCCCTACTCACACCAGGTATGTACAGCATAGACACACGGGGATTTTACTCTTTTACTCAAGAATTAAGTGTTTTATTTTAGCTAGTTCACGCTGATACTCAAGTTGATCAAGTACAAACTTTTTATAGTCTTGCTTTGATCTAAAACGGCTTAAAATCATTTCCGTACTGACATTTGATTGAATATCCGAAATATAACTTTTAAATGATGACCACTCATACTTATCTAAATCTTTTGCTTCTACAAGGTAAGCTGTCGCAGGATTTAAATGAATGTATCTTGAGACATGAACCATTTGCTCATCTGTTTCCATTCGCACAGCCTTAAACATGAACTGAAATAATGATCCTGTCCGATCATATCTTACATTGAAGTATTTGGAATAGCTATTTTGCAGATTTCTCATAAAGTCAGAAATAGCGCTATCTTGTTTTGGGCGTAAAAGAAAATGAAAATGGTTTGGCATAATGCAATACGTAAGAATTTCGATCATCGGGTTTCTGTTGATCATAAAATTGTTTTCGAACTCATCCTTTTGCTCTTTAGATAAGCGTTTGTAATGCGAAAATCGAAGAGGTGGCTTGTCAAATCTGTAAAAATTGATTAAATCCAAAAACCTATCGTAATCATGCTTATTGTTAAAAATTGGCTGACGAGCAATACTTCTGTTAAAAACATGATATACCTGATTAATGGCAAAAGGAGTGGTTCGATATGGCATAATCTAAGATTATGTGATTTTTCCTTAGGTGTCAAGCATGCACATACCTGGTGTGTTGAGGTGTACGCTGAAGCGTATTTAGTAAATTTCAAAAGATTCGAGGAGTTTCTGGTTGCCTTCAATTTGATAGCGCAGGAGGTCGGAATAAACTCCGGGGCGAACAGCCAGCTCTTTTGGCCGTCCCATATCTACAACTTTTCCTTTACTTAACACGATTATTTTATCCGCATTTTGAATGGTTGAAAATCTATGCGCGATAATTATTACCAGTTTGTTTTTAATCAGATTTCGCAAAGCATCCTGCACTTCTTTTTCGGATCTTGCATCCAGCGAAGAAGTAGCCTCATCAAGAATTAAAATAGGGGAATCCTTGAGAATAGCGCGAGCAATCTGAATTCTCTGTTTCTGTCCGCCCGAGAGCCTTACTCCCCGTTCTCCAATTTCGCTGTCCAAACCGTTTTTCAGCTCCATGACAAAATCATAAGCGCAGGCAAGCTTCAACGCATTAATAATTTCTTTCTCCGTTGCATTTGTCCCGTACGAAACGTTTTCCCTGACTGTTGAAGAAAATAATTCATTATCCTGAAAAACCAGAGCAATATTACTCCTGATAAATTTGTAGTCCAAATTTTTATAGCTTTTGTTTTTTAAAAATATTTCTCCCGCAGCCGGCTCATAAAATTTCAGAATTAAATTTACAATTGTTGTTTTGCCCGCTCCGCTGTGGCCAACCAAAGCTACGGTTTCATTTTTGCCAATTTCAAACGACACATCCTTAAGAACGGTGTTTGACTTTTCGTAACTAAAGCTCACGTTTCTGAAGGTGAGAGCCGGGTTTTTTATTTTTGTTAAATTTATTTCTTTGGTGTAATCTTCTTTAGGCTGCAAATCCAAAACCTCAAAGTATTGCTTTGACCCTGCTTCCGCAGTCTGAATTTGCGTCAAAATGAATGACATGGCAAACAAGGGAAGCCTTGCCTGAGCGACAAGCTGAAGAATTAAAACCATTTCGCCAATAGAGATTTTACCGATAAAGGCGTTGTAAAAAACCAATATGTTAATTGCGAAAAGGATTATATTCAAAGATAAGCCTCTAAAAAAATCGAACAAGTGGTAAATCCGGCTCTGGTTGGCATATATTTTGTTGCTTTCGTCTAAGTTTTTAGAGATTGTGGTAAACTCCCGTCTCTCACTGCTAAAACTCTTAACAAGACTGATGTTGGAGATAACCTCCTGTATTCTTCCCCTGGAAAAATCTTCAATTCTGTTTTTCTTGATCTCTTCTTTACCCCATTTAACAGTCGAATAATAACTTAAAATTAAATAAATTGGAAACAGGATAAACGTAAATGCGGCAATCGGCACATTGTAATAAGCTAATATCGCAACCGTAAATATGCTTTGCAAAAAAGTCGGGAGAATAAAATTGGTCGCTGTATTCAAAAATCCATGAATAGTTAAAATGCCTCGCGATAATTGATTAACAATTATTCCTGAAATTTCCGAATCAAAATACGAATGGGGGAGACGCAAAACTTTATCGTAAAACTTTTCAGTCAAAAATTTCCTTAGCCTTCCTGCAAAATGATCTCCCAAACGATCGCTAATGGTGGATATTAAAAGACTCAATAAGCTGGAGGCAAAAGCAACAATTATTAAAATTATTAACCTTCCGATACTGCCGTTTCCATGCTGAATTTTCCCAATAATCTCATCAACAATAAATTTGGAAAGAACCGGCGCAACCAAATTTAAAACAGCAGAAACAAAAATTAATACCGCTAATAATCCGGCTAAATTATGCAGAGGTTTTGAAATTCCGATTATCTTAAAAATATTCTTCACAATGCCTATTATATAATATTGGGAAGCTGTAAAAGTTTCCACCTTAGAGGTGGAATAGATACGCCGCCTTAGGTAAGAGGCAAACAGCAAACAGTGTGAGCCGCCCGGGTCTCGAACCCGGAACCTATTCCTTAAGAGGGAATTGCTCTACCAATTGAGCTAGCGACCCTTCTGCAAAGCAGAACTAAAAGCTTAAAACAGTATACTATACGAAATTATCAGAGGCAAGCAACTAGAATTCTGTGGAGAGTTGGATTATAGATTTACTGGGAATTTCAAACCAATAGGAAAATGCTTTTGAACCATCAGGTTTTTTAGTATTGATAATAATAAGAGTTTCCGAAGCCCAGCCTGTTGCTTCCTCAAAAATATTTCCGGTATTTTTCTCTTTAAAAAAAGCTGCTGCGTCAAGAAAAGTTTCCCCGTTTTCAAATGAAGCGCCGTCTGCTTTAAATACAAGTACTTTTTTGTCATTCTCCGATTGCTCCCGGATAAAAAGATATTTATTGTCCGGAGACCACGTGTTAAAGGGGATCTCCATGCTGCTTGATAGATCAAGTATTTTGGTAAAAATATGCTGTTCGTTTGCGCCGTTCTCATCGGAGACCGAAAAATCATAGGTTTTCGTACTGTCTGAATTTTCCGTAACTTTCATAATAACTTTTTTCGTTCCGTCCGGAGAAATCTGAGAAGCAACAGTAATTTGCGGATCAACGGCTTCTGCCGGAGCCGACACCGGCGGGATACTTGAAACGATGTTGAATTGACCCCTGGAATTATTGTTTTTGTATGCAACAAAAAATATGCTGACTGCAGCAGCCATAGTGATTAAAAAAACTGTTTCAAGCTCTACTTGCCGTCTTACTGTAATCATAAATCAACTATCTTGTATGCATGTATTTGGCGCAACGAATTTATTGCACGTTGAAACTGCTGTTCCTTTTTGATCCGCAGTCGGTCCGTTGGCCCATTTGAATAATTCCCGAGCATCTACCAGCCGCATATTCACACATCCGTGGCTCATTGGATATCCGAAATTATTGTGCCAATATGCGGTATGGAAACCAAAGTCGTTATAAAAATACATGACCCATTGAACATTGGGCAAATCATAAGCATCTGCGCCCTGCCCGCCTGCCATACGGGTAACAGGCAGTTTTGTCCAAATGTTGTAATTTCCAATCGGTGTCCGGTTCCATTTTCCTGAAGAAATTAAAGCCTGCATGAATTTCTCATTGCCATCATACGCATATAGTGTCTGCGTTGACAGATCAACATAAATATGTTTCTTGCTATTTGGAATTTTGGCCCCCAGAACAGAGGAACTAAAAGCTTCCATAGCTAGTAAATCAACTTTCGGAGGAATAATTTTCCGGCCTTGAAAAATACCAATAGCATCATTATCAACATTGATAGCCAAATCGCTTTTACAAGTTAGTGAATTTGCGCAGGGAACAGGCTTGAAAAAAGATCCGACTGCAATAACGGTAAAGCTTAAGAAAACAGAAAAAAAATAAATTTTGAAATAGTGCCAAACAGTTTTTTTGTTTTTTTTGATCTTTCTATGGCCCATGCATTAATTGTAAACACATTCATGTTCTTTTCGCAATATTCAAAAAGTTTTAATGATATAATTAGCTTCATGAAGAATATTATTCTAGCGTCAAAATCTCCGAGAAGAAAAGAATTGCTTGCGAAAATCGGACTAAAATTTAGGGTCGTGGAAAGTAAGTACGAGGAAATTATAGATATCAAACTGACCCCCGGCGAGCTTGTTAAAAAATTTTCTCTGGAAAAAGCAAAAACTGTTTTTAACAAAAACAAGAACTCAATTATTATCGCCGCTGACACAGTCGTTGTTTGTGTTGGGAAAATTCTCGGCAAGCCTAAGGATAAAGCGGATGCCAAAAAAATGCTTGAGTTTTTGAGCAGCAAAGCTCACTTAATTATAACGGGTTTCACAATAATTGACGGTGAAAAAATAATTACAAAATCCGTTGAAACAAGAGTTTGCATGAGAAAAATTAATGATGACGAAATAAATTCTTATTTAAAAACTAAAGAGCCTTATGATAAAGCAGGCGCGTACGCAATACAAGAAATTGGGAGTATATTTATTGAAAAGGTTGAAGGAGATTATCTCAACGCAGTCGGTCTCCCAATTTATAGCCTGGCCCAAGAGCTTAAAAAACTCGGCATAGAAGTGTTATAATTTGAGTACGCGCCCGTGGCCCAATGGATAAGGCACTTCGCTTCGGACGAAGGGATTGGGGGTTCGACTCCCTCCGGGCGCACTAATGAAAAAAATCTTCCAAAATTATAAACATGAATTTATTCTTGGGGTTTTAATTTGTATTTACATTGCCTATTTTACACTTGCCAGTTTTTTGCGCTACGATAATTTTTATACCGGCCGTTATGACTTAGGCAACATGGACCAGACTGTCTGGAATACGATAAACGGCAGGATTTTCCAGGCATCAGATGACAACGGAATAATAATTTCCAGATTGTCAGGCCACGCAGATTTTATACTTATTTTATTATCCCCGTTTTACCTTTTGTGGGCACACCCTAAAATGCTTTTATTAATTCAAACCATTATTCTGGCGCTTGGAGCTATTTTCATTTTTTTAATAGCAAAAAACATTCTTAAAAATAAAACCTTTGCTCTTTTTTTTGGTTTTTCCTACCTCATGTATCCTGCGTTACAATTCACAAATTTATACGATTTTCACGCTGTAACTATCGCAACAACTACGCTTTTAGCTGCTTTTTATTTTCTATTAAAACAAAAGTACCTCTTACTGGCTCTATTCCTGGCCATGTCCGGACTCGCTAAAGAACAGATCTGGATTATAACGTCTATCTTTGGGCTATTTGTATTTTTCAAAGTAAAAAATAAAAAGCTGCTGGGGTTAGGAATGTTTTTCCTATCGCTTGCTGCCTTCTATTATCTTATATGGATTGCTATCCCCGCAAGTACGGGAAGACAACATTTTGCCCTAACTTACTATTCCGAGTTTGGAAATTCACCGGCTGAAGTTATTAAAAGCGTGCTTTTATCCCCTCATAAAATAGTCCTAACAACTCTGGGTACTGCGCGATCTGATTACCTGAAACAGCTTTTTATGCCTTTGGGTTTTATTTCGCTCTTATCTCCAACTTATCTTATTTTCGCCATTCCGGATTCCCTCATTAACCTGCTTAGCAATAATGGGCAGCTTCATCAAATCTATTACCAGTACAGCGCGGCTATTACCCCATTCATTTTTATTTCAGGGATCTTTGGGGTAAAACAATTTACGAGATGGTTTCCAAAAATTCCGAAACAACATATCGCTTTCTATCTTTTGTTTTTTACTTTTTTTTCCGCGTATTCATTTGGCCCATTGCCCGGAGCAAAAAATCCCAATATTGACATGTTTACCAAACCCCAGCCCAACAAGGAAATTATCGAAAATTTTCTGTCCAAAATACCGGAAAAATACAGCGTTGCTGCCACAAATAATCTTGGTTCTCATCTTTCGCGCAGAGAAATAATTTATACAATTCCCATTGGCATTGACAAGGCTAACGTAATCCTGTTTTTGCTAAACGATAATTGGGCGCGGCCATCCTTAAGGGCCCAAAAAGAAATGACTGATAATATGAAATCCGACAAGAGGTATATTAAAGTATTTGAGAAAGATGATTTTGCGGTATTTAAAAAACAGGGAGTTTTGTTGTAACATGTATTTATGTTTAATGTTTTAAAAGCATCAGGACAACTTGAATTTTTCAATGAGGGAAAACTGCGGACGTCCATTCAAAGAGCCGGTGTTCCAAGCGAACTTCAGAACAACGCAATAAATCATATAAAGTCAAAATTGCGCGAAGGAATCCCGACTTCTGAAATTTACAAACATATTGTAGAATTTTTGGGCAAATCGGCTCACCCTTTTACCCGCGCAAAATATAGCTTGAAACAGGCGATTATGGATTTTGGGCCGACAGGCTTTCCTTTCGAAGATTACGTTTCTGAATTGTTAAGAGCTGACGGATATCAAACGAAAGTCAGGCAAATTCTACAGGGAAAATGTATCACTCATGAAATAGATGTAGTTGCGCAAAAAAATAATATTAAGTCAATGATCGAATGTAAATTCCATAGCGATCCCGGCATAAAATGTCATGTTCATGTTTCCTTATATTCCAAAGCAAGATTTGACGACATTAAAGAGAAAAATCAGCTTAATGACGCTTGGGTTGTAACCAATACCAAACTTACGCCCGAAGCATTAAATTATGCGCTTTGCAGTAATATGAAAATTATAGGATGGGACTATCCAAAAGGACAAGGCTTGCAGGATATTATCGAGAAACACAAGCTGTATCCAATCACAACTATTGCAAACCTAACGCAAAATCAAAAACAAATCCTTGCACAAAACCATGTTGTCATGGCAAGGGACATCTGCAAAAATTCCTCTGTGCTGGATATTTTAGGTTTGCCTGCTGACAAAAAGAATTCAATCGTTTCCGAATGCCAGTTCCTCCGCGGATAATAATTAAATATTTTCTGCTGCTAATTTCGCTCTTTCGTATCTATCTGCCATGTAGCCGTTGGGGACTGTTGTTAACTTGTCAGCATATAACAAAAACCCATTGCGGATAGCATGATCTCCAAAACGCTCATTAATTCTATCAATAACTTTTTGTACTTTTTCTTTTTTATTATTCACGTCAAACAAGGAAAGCGGAACATCTTCTGATTTTTTTAAATTTCCCACCCAAACTCCAATCTGCCGCACATAAATTCCATTGCCTCCAAGTCTATTATCAAGGTCGGTCCTTGTGCTAAGGACCGACCTTGACAGGCACAAGCGGAAGATGTCCGAACCTTTGTTAAAATAAAACTGAAAGGTTTTTTGTCTATGAAAATTTTCCGAACCCCTCAAATATATTCCAATAGTCCTGGCTTTTTTATTAAGTCTTCTTAACTTAATGCCAACTTCCTCGCATAACTCATAAATATTTTGCATTATGATTTTTTTATCGTATTCATTTTGGGGAAGACAATAATTTCGTCCAACAGATTTGACATCAACGGGATTTGCATAAGGATTAACCGGACTGTCATCAATTCCCATTCCAATATTTTTAAGAATGTGAGAATAAGCTTCTCCGAATTCTTTCTGCAAAATGATAATTGGAGCATCCCGCAATTGCAAAAGATTATAAATGCCGATTTCATTAAGTCTTAATTTAATTCTTTCCCCAATTCCGCAGACATCGGTAAGTTTTGCATCTTTATAAACTTCATTGATATCTTCTTTTTTTATTTCAAAAACTCCGTTAGGCTTTTTTAGTCCCGATGCAAGCTTGGCCAGCATTTTATTATGAGAAATGCCAACTGAAACAGTTATAAACTCTCCGATTTCTTTTCTAATTCTTTTTTTAATCTTTTCGATAATTCCATATGTCCCGCCAAACAAATGCAGTGTCGAAGTCGCATCCATAAAGACTTCATCAATTGAGAAAAGCTCAACGAGCGGGGAATAATCTTTGCAGATATTCAAAAACTTCTTGGAAATTTCAAAATATTTAACAAAATCTGCTTTTACCAAAATTAGTGAGGGACAAAGTTTGTAAGCCTCCCATGACCTCGTTCCTGTTTTGATCCCTAATTTTTTTGCTTCTCTGCTTGATGCGATAATACAGGTTCTGCCATTGGCAGCAGTAACTCCGACAGGCTTATTGCGCAAAAGGGGATTGTCTTGCTGTTCAACGCTTGCAAAAAAACTATCAAAATCAATATGCAGGATAACTTTGTCCATGCTTTAAGAATAATGGAAAAATATACGAAAAACAATAGAACAAAATACGACAGCTCGGATCAGAAATATTCAGATTTAAAGTGTGATATAATATAAATTGCAGGTCAGAGTAATTCTGCCTGTTTTTTTATGAATTCGCAAAATATTAGAAATATTGCTGTTATTGCTCACGTTGACCACGGGAAAACGACACTTGTGGATTTCATGCTCAAGCAGTTTAACGCTTTTCGCGCCAATGAAGCGGAAATGAGCCAAACAACTATTCTTGACTCAAATCCCCTGGAAAGAGAACGCGGAATTACAATTCTGGCAAAAAATACTGCGATAAATTACAAAGATTATAAGATAAATATTATCGACACTCCGGGACATGCGGATTTTTCAGGAGAAGTGGAAAGAACTTTGAATATGGCAGACGGCGCGCTGCTCATTATTGACGCTTTGGAAGGCCCGATGCCGCAGACAAAATTCGTCCTAAAAAAAGCTCTCGGAATGGGCATAAAAGTAATTGTTATTATCAATAAGATCGACAAAAAACTTGCGGACATTAAGAATTCTTTTGAAAAAACCAATGATTTATTTCTGGAACTGGCGACTGATTCGGAACAATTAAATTTTCCTGTTTTGTATGCGATAGGACGTGAAGGAAAAGCCGCGGTGAAACTGGAAGATATTCAGACAAGCGCAAATTTAGATCCAATCATGCAGACAATCGTAAGCTATATTCCGGCTCCGACAGTTGAAGAAGGCCCTTTCAAAATGATTGCAACTGCTTTGGATTTTGACACACATAAAGGAAAACACGTGATCGGAAAAATAAGGAGTGGGTCTTTGGAAAAGGGACAATCGGTTGTTTCAATTAACGCGAAAAATGAAAAAATTCCGGCCAAAATAGAGAATATTTTCATTAACCGCGGTCTGAAAAAAGACGAGGTTGAAAAAGTTGAAGCTGGAGAAATAGTTGACATAACAGGTGTTGACAACGTAACAATTGGGGACACAATTACCGACCCAAACAACTCTGTCGCTCTTCCAAGAATATCAATAGAAGAGCCTACAATTAAAATTTCGGTTTTTGCAAACACGTCCCCATTTGCGGGAAAAGAAGGAAAATATTCAAATTCCCGCCAGGTTTACGAAAGACTTGTCAAGGAGCTGGAAACAAATGTCAGTCTTAGACTCGAAGTTATAGAAGATAAATTTGTTGTTTCAGGCCGCGGTGAGTTACATTTATCAGTGATGATTGAGACATTAAGACGCGAGGGTTATGAATTTCAGGTTGGAAAACCTGAGGTAATTACAAAAATCGTTAATGGGGCGGAAATGGAACCGGTTGAAGATTTGATAATTGATGTTCCGGATGAATTTCAGGGGGTGGTATCCAAAGAGCTGGGAGAAAGACGCGCAAACATGACCAATATGAATGCCGATGGCAAAGGAAATACGAGATTCGAGTACAAAATTCCATCCAAAAATCTTTTGGGCTTAAGAAATATCCTGTTAACCAATACCAAGGGAACTGCTGTAATAAATACAATGTTCGATAAGTACGAACGCTTAACCCCTGCGCTTCCCAAAATCAGAAACGGAGTTTTAATCGCGTCAGAGCCGGGCGTTGCTTTAACTTTTGGTCTGGAAAATGCGCAGGGACGAGGTATTACTTTTGTCGATCCCGGAACGCCAGTCTATGCAGGAATGATTATCGGACTTAATTCAAGAGGCGATGATATTGAAATTAATGTTGCCAAAGGAAAACATTTGACCAATATGAGATCTGCAAATGCGGATATCGCGATTGCCTTAACTCCGCCTTTGAAAATGAGTCTTGAACAATACCTGGATTTTTTGGAAGAAGATGAACTTTTGGAAGTAACGCCAAAAAGCCTAAGGTTAAGAAAAAAATTCCTCTCCAGAATTGACCGCGTCCGCGCCACAAGAAATTAATTCGTTTTTCTAGCCACAAAAAACATCTCGCATCCTTAGGTTCAGATACAAAATAACCCCCGGTGTTGACTAGCTTCGAACCTAAGAATATTGCCTTGAATATCTGTTTAAAAGTTATCGCCGAAGAATGATATAATCACCCCATGACGGGAAAAATAGTTAAAACCGCTTGGGTTTTTGATGCTGACGGGGTAATTGTTGATCTTTCTGAAAAGAAGACTGAATCAAAAATTTTAGATTTTATTGCAGGAAGACTTAAGCTTGAAGAGCCAGTTGCTTTTAACACAGGCAGATCTGTTGCTTGGATGATTGACCAAGTTATAAACCCACTTCTTGCAAGAATAAAAGACAAAAGAATACTAAGAAGACTTTTTGTTTCGGGAGAAAAGGGTGGAGCATGGTTTACGATAAACACGGATGGAAGTAAAAATATCCAGATTGACGAATCTCTTCGTATTTCTGATTCTCTTCATGAAAAAATTCAAAATTTCATTGCGGAAACCAGTCCCGAAGCCTTGGGGGAATACGAAAAAAAGTTAACCATGATTTCTTTCGAAATGACAACCGGGTTTAGTTACGAAAAATTTAAAATAATTCAGAAAAAGTTAACTCAAGAAATAAATGAACTAGTAAAAAGAACTGGACTAAGAGATGATTTAAGAGTTGACCCTACAAGAGCTGCGATTGATATTGAGAATCAACGTGTTGGTAAAGGTTTTGCGATGGGAATAATTTTGCAGTGGATGAAGGAAATGGAATTAACTCCGCAAAAAATAATTACATTTGGAGACAGTAAATCTGATTTTGAAATGGCGCAAAAAGCTTATAAAAAAGGCTTTCAGACAGAATTTGTTTATGTTGGCGGGGATACCACATTTAAGAACATCAAAACAGAAATCCCAATTATAATCCCAAAAAGCAAATTTGAAAAAGGAACTCTGGAGTTTTTGCAAACTTTATGAATTTAGCGTATAGATTAAGACCTCAAAACCTCAATGAATTTTTTGGACAGGAACATTTGGTCGGGCCGGATAAAATTTTGCGGAAAATGATCGAAGGCAAAACTCTTTTTTCCATGATTTTGTGGGGACCCCCGGGGTCAGGAAAAACAACTCTGGCAAATATCATCGCCAAAGAAAGTAATGCAAGTTTCCATGCATTATCCGCAACGGAAACAGGAAAAGCAGAACTAAGAGAGATCCTTCGCTCCGCTCAGAATGACATTAAGAAAAGCAAAAAAACTATTTTATTTATAGACGAGATTCATCGGTGGAATAAATCCCAACAGGATTCATTATTGCCGCATGTTGAATCGGGATTAATAACTTTAATTGGCGCCACAACTGAAAATCCTTCTTTTGAAGTTATTAGTCCGCTTCTTTCCCGCTGCAGAGTTTTTGTTTTAAAAGGATTAGATGAGATAAATCTGGAAAAGATTTTAGACATGGCCTTAAAAGACAATAAAAAAGGTTTGGGAAAGCGCGGAAAAACAATTACAAGTGACGCTAAAGAATTATTAATCAGGCTTTGCGGACAAGACGCCAGAATAATGTTAAACGCCTTGGAAATTGCCGTAACTAATTTTAAAAGAAAGGAAATAACTCCGGAAATAATTAAAGAAGTTTTTCAGACCAGATCCGCAGGATTGTACGACAAAAAAGCGGATGAACATTACAATATAATCAGCGCTTATATAAAATCCATGCGAGGGTCCGACCCTGACGCTAGCCTGTATTATTTAGCGCGAATGCTGGAAAACGGGGAAGACCCGAAATTTATCGCCAGACGCATGATTATTTTCGCTTCCGAAGATATCGGGCTGGCGGATAGGGGAGCATTGATTCAGGCAAATTCTGCTTTTGAAGCAGTGTATAAAATCGGCATGCCGGAAGCCCAACTTATTTTAGCTCACGCGACTTTATATTTGGCAACTGCAAAAAAATCCCGCGCAGTTGCTAATGCGCTGGGAAAAGCCAAAGAAGCAGTTTATGAGTTTCCCAATGAGCCGATTCCTCTTCACCTAAGAAACCTGCCTCGCCTGCCGGGAGGCAAGGCGGGTGCTCCAACAAAATTAATGAAAAATCTAGGCTATGCAAAAAACTATACCTGGAGCGATAAATATGTTGGTCCTGAAAATAATAAATCTTTTTTACCGGAAAAACTAAAGAACAGAAAATTCTTCAACCCCTAGCAATTGACAAGCTTCTGTATCTATGTGATGATTTTATTAATGGACAATCAAACATTTTTTTCAAAATTAAAAATATTTTTGTCGGCCAACAAATTTACAATTATATTTATTGCTGTTTTAACCGCAGCGTCCTTTAGTACAACAGGATATTTGTTAATCGCAAGCAATAAAACTCCTGAGCAGAATAAACTTCCCCAAGAAAACACTGTTCCGCTTGCGCCCGAAACATCCCCTCCGCAAGAAGCAATGCTCGCTTCACCAACGCCCGCTCCGACAGCAAAGCCAGCTGTCCCCGCCATTGACCCAACAGCTTCATGGAGCGCATATGTTAGCACCAAATATTCTTACTCCGTAAAATATCCTCCGAACTGGGATGCGAAAATAACTACCCAGTCAGATCCGAAAATTCTGGAATACGTTGTTTTTAACCCCGTAGCAACAAAAGCAGGAACCCTGTCAATAACTCTTTCCTATGGAACCCGAACAAACAAAGAGGCTCTGGCTTTAGACCCGCAAATAGGGGAATCTATGCTTGTCGCATCCGTAAGTGCCACAAAGAAAAACAGCAAAGATTCCAATGGGTACAAAGCCACAAATGTTATTGTTCCTTTCGGCTCAAATACACTTATTTTCAATGCCAAAGACGCTTTTGCCAGCCTTTTTAACCAAATGTTATCCACCCTCAAACTAACCAAGTAGCAAAGTTTGATTTGGGGCGACTGGCTGGACTTACTTCGTACCACCTCCAGAAATTCGATCCCATTATAACACTCCCTAGCTTTTGATATACTTCAAGTAATGAATAAAGAATTCAAGGAAATTTTGACTGGAATCAAAAGAGCGGTGGAATTACTTTCACCAAAAGAAAAAACTACTCTGCATATTGCAACCTTTCTCATGTTGTTAACCGGTATTCTCGCAAATATCCCTGCTGTTATCTTGGGGAGGCTTGTGGATAAACTTGTTGGAAGCAGCACCCTTCAATTTAACCTTGTAGTTCCCTTTACTGGCTTAATTATTATTCTAGTTTTAGCAAGAGAGGCTTTAAACGTAATCAGAAAACTCTTAATAGAAAACATGGCAACACAAACAGACAAGACACAAACGGTACACGTCATTGATAGATTATTGAAAACTGACATTGGAGAATTTCTTTATAAACAGCAGATTGGCGCACTCCACGGGAGAATTTTTCGCTCTATGCAAGGTCTTATCCGTATACTTAAACTAACCTTTTTGGATTTCATGCCCATCTTCTTTACTGCACTTGCTGCAATAGGTATTGCGTTTTTGCAAAAACCACTCCTTGCAACAGTTATGATTTTAGTCATCCCCACAGGCCTTTATATTATCGTTTGGCAGGTTTCGTCACAAAAAGGTATTCGAGTTGCCCTGCTTCGCGCCAAAGAACAAATAGACGGTAAGATCGTTGAGATGCTCGGCGGAATTGAAACAATACGAGTACTGAATACAACTTCTTATGAGGTAAGTAAAGTAGAGGAAGTGGCGGAAAAACAAAGAAGCATAGAGATGCGTCATCATGTATTTATGGCATTATTTGATGCTGCAAAATATTTTAACGAGGCATTTTTCTATATTGCTGTAATTGTCTTGTCAATTTATTTTGCTTCACAAGGAGTTATATCTAAAGGAGATATTTTAGTCTACTCGATTCTTTTCTTAAGTATCACTAATCCGCTTCGCGAGATTCACAAAATACTTGATCAAGCACACGAAAGCTCAATTCAGGTAAATGACCTATATAATTTACTACATCAACCAATAGATGCTTCTTTTTTGGAAAAGGTAAGTAAGTCAAGTTTGCGGGAAGATAAAAAACCCATAATTATGGTTAAAAATCTTTTCTTTTCTTATCAGGATAATGAAAAAGCAGGTGTGCTAAAAGGCATCAATCTAAATATTAAAGAGGGCGAAAGCGTTGGTATTGCAGGTGCATCGGGTTGTGGCAAAACTACTTTCATACATCTACTATTAAAACTAACACATAAGTATAAAGGAGATGTATTTTTACTCAATGATAATCTTAAAAATATTTCTAGAGAAGAAATAGCAGAAAGAATTGCGTACGTTCCTCAAAAACCATTTACATTCTCAGGCACAATTAAGGAAAATATACTGTACGGCAGTAAAAGAACAATAACAGACAAGGAACTAATAGAGGCAGCAAAAAATGCAAGGATATTTGATGAAATAAATGAAAGTCTGGGAGGATTTAGTGGAAAAGTATCTGAGAATGGGAATAATTTAAGCGGTGGACAACGACAACGATTAGCGCTAGCAAGAGTTATGCTTCACTCTCCTGATGTTATTATTTTTGATGAGGCGACATCAGCGCTGGACAATACAAATGAGGCTATTATTCAACAAAATATTGAGAGGATATTCAAGGGAAAAACAATGATTTCAATTGCTCATAGACTAACTACGCTCAAAAACGCTGATAGAATATTAGTATTTGATTCCGGGAAAATTGTACAAGAAGGAACATTTAATTCTTTGTCAGAAAAGACAGGATTATTTCAAAATTTTCTTCAACGGAGGAGCAGTGTTTAGACTGATATAGCAATCTAATTTTCGATGGGTGGGCGACGGGACTCGAACCCGCAACATTCAGCTCCACAAGCTGACGCTCTAACCAATTGAGCTACGCCCACCATATGGGATAAGCCTTTCTGTGTGCGCCCAGAGGGAATCGAACCCCCAACCCTTTCGTTAGAACCGAAGCGCTCTATCCGTTGAGCTATGGGCGCAATAAGCATATTTTACAGTATTAGCCTACTCTTTGACAATACTACGCAGGTTACGTATACTACGATTATAGAACATGGGGAATCCGATTGTTAATTATTTAATTCGCAACCAATTTTTAACCACACTCATTATTTTGGGATTATTCTGGCTTGCGTTCGAACTGAAAGAAATATTAATCATAGTTTTCATTTCCTACATAATAATGGCGAGTCTTTCTCCGTTTTCAGACTTCCTGGTCAAAAAACGCATTCCGCATATTTTGTCCGTATTAATTCCGTACATACTGACAATAACGGTTCTGGTTCTGTTAATTTTTCCATTGGTGCCATTTTTCTCTTCCCAAATACAGCAGTTCTTCAAAAGTCTCCCAACATACGTCAATCAAGCTGCTAATTTACTCAATATCAAAATTGATGCTTCATACATCAACGGTATTGTTCCCTCGGATATTGAAACGCTCGGAAAAAATGCCTTAAGTGTTACCGGAAAAATATTCAGCGGAGTTTTTTCCTTCATGATAATTGTTGTCATCAGCTTTTACCTTATGATTGAAAGAAATAGCCTCAGAAAACAATTCTCTGCGTTATGGCCCGGTCAGCATCAGGGGAAAGTTCTGAAAACTGTAGCTCAAATCGAGACTAAGCTGGGACTCTGGCTTAGGGGTCAGCTTATTCTTTCATTTACCATTGGCTTTACAACCTGGATTGTCCTTACGGTTTTAAGCATTCCCTTCGCTCTTCCGCTTGGGTTACTGGCGGGAATACTTGAGATCGTTCCGACAATAGGACCGATTATTGCTGCGATTCCGGCTGTTATTGTCGCTTTAACTATCTCTCCTACGATTGCCGCCTCCGTTGCGGGTCTTTATATCGTTATCCAAATGCTGGAAAATCACATTTTGGTACCGAAAATAATGCAGAAAGCCGTAGGATTAAATCCAATAGTAATTATTGTCGGAGTACTGATCGGAAGCAAATTCCTGGGAATTCTTGGAGCTCTTCTCGCAGTTCCGTTTATAGCAATGGTCTTAATTATTATCAAAAGTTTCAAACCCTCAAATTAAAAGCGATGACAGCAAAAGAGGCAACAATAAAGCTTATTAATTACAGAACAGACAGGATTGCTGAAGCAACAGTTGCGCTAATCACTAATTTTGCGAAATATTCAGGCATACATGGAACAAGACAATGGGTTGGAGGCATCATTCGTCTTCTTGAAATAATTGAAAACCAAAAACCGCAGGAATTTTCTCTAAATGCGCAGGGAATAGAACTTTCTTTTTCAGGATTTCCAAAACCAAAACCCTTAATCAGGGAAGAAGAACTTTTTTATGAGCCGGGAGAGCCCAGATTTATTATTGATGACAGGGGGCAGGATGTTGCGCCAAGACACAGAACCAGGATTGCCCGGGCAGCGGAAGATATAGCCGATGAAATGGCAGATGTGTTCCACCTGAGAACCGCGCGCCATCCCCATACTTTAATTTTTCCGCAAGACGGATTCGCAAAAGAAACGGTTATATTCAGGGCCGCAATCCTGTAACCTAGGCCTTTAAATCTATGGAGCGGGATAGGGGAGTCGAACCCCTCTTT
>CAZRWL010000016.1:18174-20741 GCA_964603935.1 uncultured Gammaproteobacteria bacterium
ACGCTCTTCCGATCTCCCTCTTTTTTGCTTGTCCCAGTAAAATGTGACGAGCATTAAAGCGAGTCACTAATTTTACGCGATCCCGTTAGCTTGGAGCTCCTGACGTGATCTTACACAGACTACCTGAATTTTTCAAATTGTTCTATCAAGAAGCTCTAACTGCTGATTTTATCTTTTGTCTAGGTCTAAAAAATGTATAAGTATGCATAGGTTACATTGTGTAATATTACCAACTTTTAATGACCGTAAAATTTAAATAAAACATGATCTTTTATTCGTTGCGGGTCATTAATAGTTTCAAGTAGAATACTCGTTTGCCCATTTATTAGGTCCCTAAACTGCTGAGTCTTTTGAGTTAATTCCTGCTCAGCAATATTTAAGTCTTCCTGTTCAGATTCTGGTACACCAATTCGAGCCGATTTTATAACATCTTGTTCGTGCTCAAAATATTTTTCAAAAGGACTGATTAAAACATAATGGAAACTTCCAAAATAGGATATTGCTCTATAAACACTTGTTCTTTCATCATCAGTTAAACTATCTACATCTCTATATAAGCTATAAACATTATCTAATTGTGTTACTGCGTCATATAAGTTTCTTTGGTTAAGTTGTTCAAGCCACGCATCTAATCTTGCTCCTTCTTCCTGACCCAACCCTTTAGACTTAAGAAGATTGATTGCGTCAGCAATATCTGATTGCGCTGTTCTTAGTCTTTCATCGAATGCACCTGCTGATTCCATTGATAAATCTTTAACTGAAAAGCTATCGGTAACCAAATCATGTTGTTCTTGCAAAACTCCCTCCGCAACATACTTACCTGCTTTTCTGGCTTTGAAGACCTCATAAGCCATTGCTCTTTCCCAGACTTTTTGGATAACTTGTTCTGGTTCATCTGTAACCTCGATTCCTAGCGATACACCTTTATCTTGAAAAGCATTGTTAAGTGAGTCATAAAACAAAACACGATTTCTATCAGCAACATACCCAGGCATCTCCCTAACCATTTCAATATAATATTTCAACATCTGCTTTGGAGTCATGTAACCGCCATGGTTTTCTTCATGTGGATAGTGCTTGTCTACAAATGCAACATGGTCTGAATAGTCAGTAAATGCAAATTTGCCATTTCCCCAAATCAAAAGATTTTCTGTATGAGAAGATCTGTCAAGCACCTTTGGAGTAGGAGAATATATGTGTTCTGCAAGCTGGTAAGCATACATGGGTACGATTCTTTCCACCATTTCAGGTGATTCTATCTGAGGATATATTTCATTATCTGAATAGGCAGCTCTGACAGTAGAAGGAGTTAGTCTAATAATGTAACCCTGGTCGTAACCATTATTACTAAATAGTATGCTACCTATTGGTTTAGGAGCATCTGGTCCTTCATCATCCTGTAACCTGTTAAACTCGTTTTCAGCTTGTTCTTTTTCAGCTCCACCCGTAATAATGTCTCTCCCTGTTCTAAAATGCATTTTCCCAAAACCTCCTGATTTTGTTCCACACCCCTTTACTTCTACTGCAAATTGTTTGTCGCCTCTCTGAATAGTAAGAGGTTTAATTTTTCCACCTTCTCCAACCATTACCACGCCAGTTCTTCCAGTCTCATCAGACCTGTAATCACTGTAATAAAGTAGAAAGTACTTCCTTTCTCCCGCAGCAACTTGTTGGGTTTTAGAATCTATATGCGTTAATAATGCTCTGGGGTTTTCAGTCCTCACAATTGCATCTACTTCAGAATTACTTAAGTCATAAACATCATTTCCTCCAGTTACTAATATTTCCCCTCTATCAAAATGGCTTCTCAAATCGTCTGGAAGTAAATTCCAATTTTCTCCTTTTAAAACTTCTGCACTCCTTACAGCTTGAAATTGTGTGTCTAGCAAATTTACTTCTTTTACTTCAGTTCTCCCCGCAAATATTGTGCTTTCTATCTGTCTTTGCGACCTAAAATTTCTTTGACCATATACTAGTTGTAGTTGCCCAGCTTCATCTTGATAAACCCCTACCATATAAGGATTACTTATGCCTTGCTCATTATGATGGATATGTACCAACCAGGGAGATGTACCGTCTGCAACCTCTTTTCCTATTTCTACTCTTCTTTGAGATGCTCTTTGAGCTTCTTCACTTAATAAAGATATTTCTTGTGGAGAATAAGCGAGATCATAAAGTTGTTCTCTAACATACTTAGCTCCTCTTGCCCAAGGAACTGAACCCAGCATAACTCTTTTTAGAACTGGTCTTACTTTTGCTTTATCAGCTTCTCCAACTCTATATGCTCTGGATGAAATTTCTCTTAAGTCATACTCATCCACATAAACCATATCTCTTACTGGTCTGTTATTGATTCTCGCTAGCCTGTCTTGAAGCTCAACACTGACTGTTAAGTCTGGTCTTGGTTGCTCGATATCATCCATTAGGCTAATTATACAGACAAGTGAATTAAATACAAAATCATTTACAGGGGAGGTGATAATTACTAATGTTACCTTTAGACGTAATAAGAAAATATTATCCTAACGCATCGGAAGATGAACTAAAAGAGATACAGGAAGTTGTCT
>CAZRWL010000017.1:0-19976 GCA_964603935.1 uncultured Gammaproteobacteria bacterium
TCTCTTCCAAAACCAGGTTCAAGATTAACTAACCATAGTTCGCCGCGTTTAATTACTCTGGCCATGATTCGGTTTCGGTAACTTCCCAGTCTTTGGCAACCTTTTTATAAAACTCATAGTTAACCTTAAGACTTTTTCTTAATTCTTTCTGAATATCTCTTTTTTTTCTCAATTTTTCAGCTAGGGTTTCCGTAATAAAACGGCTGCGTTTCCCAAAAGGAACGGCTATTTGCAATTGCTTAATAATATTGGTAGGCAGGCTAATGTTTATACGTTGTGTTTGCATAAAAGAAAATCCTTAATACACAATAATTATACACAACTTTATTCTATTGTCAATAGGTTGCATAGTAAGTACAGTGTAAATTCGCCAAAAACAATAAGCTTACTTTAAAATTATTTTGAGATTGTTTTATTTGGGTTCACTTGAGATAACCGAAGGGATTTTTTTGAAATCTTTATCAAATGAGACAATTTCAGTTTTTTCATTTTCCGCATGAGCTGTAATAAGAGCATCCTCAAAATCAATGTCGTATTGAACGAATAATTCAAGCGCTCTTTTAATCTTTTTTTTACTGTCAAATTTAATATTTGTGAGATTGACAATGGGAAGAAGCAGGGCTTGTATTTTGCGTTTGGGCAGACTGTATAATTTTTTAGAAACAAGCACGAATACAATTTCAGCAAAAATAACATCGTGAATAAAAGCGGTAATTCTTCCTTCTTTAATCTTTTCAAAAAGTAAGGCTGCCTTTTCCTGCTTTATTTTATCGTCTGCTGTTATGAGGCGGATTATTATATTGGTGTCAAGAATTACACAATTCATTTCTTTTTGTATTTTTCCAGATGAGCTTCTATTGCTATTTCTCTGATTTCTTTTTCAGAATATTTTTGAGATAGAGCGGGGATAGCTCCTTTTATGGTATCTAGGGTATAGTGAGGAACTGCAATATGCACGCCGTCTTTTTTTTGCAAAAATGCAACTTTAGCTTTGGGCTTTAAGCCAAGAAGCCGCCGAATTTGAACAGGAATAGTTACCTGTCCTTTGCTGGTTATAGTAGAAATCAGCTCTGTTTCATTGTATTGCGGAGGATAAGTATTCATAGGTAATACCACCTTATCATAAGTATTACCTAATGTCAATAGGTAATGCAGGGCAGTATAGGGGTAAATTCGCCAAAACCGACTTATTTTCCAATAATTATCAAGCTGTCGGTGGAGGAGTCGGGGGAGAGGTCGGAAGAGCTTGATTTAATAGCATAATCTTTGGCGAGGTCTTTTTTGAGAAGATCTAAAAATTTGCTGCTTTCTTTTTTCGCCTTGATCGTTACCCCCTGGTAATCAAAATTATCCGCATTTCCGGTTGAGGTAACATTGTAACCTAAATCTTTAAGTATGGTTGCTGCTTTTCCCGCAGTTCCTTCAATCCCGCTTCCATTAGTAACGGTAATTGACAGCTTGCTCCTGTCCAGTCCGGATTTATCTACAGGGGAGACTTGAGTCAATCCTTCATCGATTTTTTTCAAAAGATCCTGAGTTTGTATTAATTCCTTGGATTTTGCCGGGAATTTGTCTTTATTTTCCTGAAGTATTTTTTGCGCGGATAAAAATGAGTCTCTTGCTAAATTTTTATTCAGATCCGTCAGGCTTTGGCCTTCATCATATTTTTTCTGCGCTTCCGGATAAATTTGCGCAAAAAGAGCTTGAATTTTAGCATTATTCTGCTTCTGAATCGCGGTAAAAATGCTAAATATCAGAATCCCGGCAATAACAATAATAGCAATTAAAAATGGTTTCCTCGCAGGTTTAATTTTGATGTTTGGCATTTTTAATTTCGATTTAATTAGAGAGAAATATTCGATAAAAGAAAAAGTTGGTTTTTCACCTGCTATCTTTTCTGCTTTCTCCTCGGAGTCCCGCTGAGCAGGACTAAATGGGGTCTCATTTGGCTCATCTGTCTCTTCTGGATATTCTAAGGCTCCAGAGCTCCCGTATCTAATAATGATTGCGGAAGTTTTTCCATTTTCCGCTTTGTGGATTTTTGGCGCGAGAGATTCTGTAATTTCGGAAGGCAAAGAATCGTTTAGAGCAGAATTCAGATCGTCATTGCTAATAACTTCTGAAAATGCATTGGTTGATATAACTATTAAGTCCGCTTCTTTAAGAAGTCCGGAGGAGGAGATAATCTCTTTGGAATTTTCGGAGCCCAATATCTGGCCAAAATTGCCCTCTCTTTTTATGAAAACTTTGCCGTTTCCAAGAGAAAATAAGTACAATACATTGTTGATGAAAGCTCCGGCGGCAAAAGAAATCTTAATGTTCTCAATTTTGTTTTGAAAAGTAGTAAAAAAAGCTTTTCGAATTGTTTCTAGGTCTTTATTCTCTATGGCAAAGAATTCCTGCTCAAGTCTTTCAAGTAAATCCCGGCCCAGCATATTCAAAGATTCTATTTCGGATGGCAAGTCCGAAATTTTTTCTAGAGACAGGACAGCAAACAGTTTTCCGGCATTGTATGCCTGAGACCATGAATTAAGGGTAGGTGTTGCAACTATTTTTGAGAAAGATATATTGTTCTCCATTTTCTAAAGTATAACAATTGCAATTATAAAAAGCGAAATTGCAAGTACAACATGAATAACAGAAATAATTCTTAGTATTATTTTGGGGCCTGGGATCACGAGGATTTCCCCCATTACTCTTGCTTGGGTTAGGACAATAAACGTAAAAATTATATAAAACCCTATCGCTATAAGGGTTATTATCTTAATCCAGACATCGGGATGTAAAAAATTCAAAAAATTAAAATCCATTATTTGGTTTTGCCAATAAGGTCTCCAATTATATGCGTTGCTTCTCTGGGCCTTGGGATAGACAGCGCTTCAAAATTTCTTTCGTTTCCTGCGGTTTGAACAAAAAGACTGCCATAATTAAAAATTGTCGGAATAAATCCTGATTGAGTATAGTTTACGTCTTCAATGTGTTCTAAATTGGTAACTGCGATGTTGTGCACCACAATATCGGAATAGTCTATGTCTACAACTCTTTGTGTTGTAACAAGAAATACATTGTAAAACCAGTGCAGAAAATTGATTAATATGTAGGAGAAGACAATTAGGGAGTAAAAAAGAACATAAATTCCGGTAAAACGTATTGCTTGGGAGGAGGAAAGAAAATTCACTCCGAGTCTTGGCAAAAAAAATAAAATTATTACGGGAAGAATTATAAGAACTAAGCTTACGATAATCCATGCAATATTTGTTATAAAATGAGCTCGCAGGAGTAAGATAATTTTCTCATCGGGTTTTTGGGTTTGAAATGTAACTCCTTTGGGATTTTTGCAAAAAGCAGAAAAAGTTTTTACGTTTTCAGAGTAAATTGGTAAGGGCAAATGATTTTTTTCCTTTTTTTTCGGCGCTACAAAAATATCAGCCATATGTTTATTGTCATCCTGAATTTATTTCAGGATCTCGTTTTTTTGGAGATGCTGAAACGAGTTCAGCATGACCCGGGATTATCTTCTCTCTATATTATACAATGGTCCGACGATTTGTATATTAGCAGGCGCGCGTAAATTAAAATATGTTTTAAAGAAATCTCCGGGGATGCTGGGGTCGGAAGAATCACCGTTGACATGCACTGTTGTTATTTTTCCATTTCCCCAATCTACATCAACAGATATTCCGGAAATAGAATTAAACGGGGCAATTCCTCTATTCTGAAGTTCTGTTTTTACTTTTCCGGCACTCCACGTATCGGTTCCTGCGGGATTTCCCTTATCCGTTTGATACAAATGTTCGTTTACGGATGAGTCTGCGCGGGCCAGCATAATTACGTTTACAATATCTGCTACTTCATCGGGTTTTAGCCAAGCTGTTTTATTGTAATCATTTCTTGATCCCCAGTCGCAGTAAAACCATGGAGAATCTTTATCATAGGCGTTGTTTTTCAAGTCGGAAAAACTTGAGACATTGCCAGTTGTATCCTGCGCATTCTTCGTCCAAGAAGTGCCGTTCCATCCAATATCGTCTGAGGAGTGAATATATCCTCCGTGAGTCGAAGAAAACCACGCTTTAATTGGTTGACCGCCTTGTACCATTACTTTGCCCGCAGTATCGTTAACTGCCTGTTCCCAATTTCCTCCTTTAGGATCAGGTTTGAATACCTGGCATTGGTCTGTCGGACAAATAGAACTTTGTCCATTATTGGTGTAAGAAAGTACATATGAACGAGCTGCAATTGCCTGAGCTTTTAATGCAGCAGAATCATTATCTGTCCAGGAATCGGGTACTTCGTAAATTCTTTTAACATAATCCTCCAAAGAACCATTCCAATCGATGCCGTTTCCAGCAACATGGATTTGAGTTCCTTGATCAACGCCTTCAATAGAGTCGAAATTGTAGTAAGCGCCAAGAATATCATTTGCATTTTGTCCCATCTTTGCTCTTCCCCAAGCGCCGTATTGATTTAGACCTACTCTATTAGGAACACCGTATGTAAAAAAACCAAACCCGCCTCCGAATCCGGGATCTTTTCCTATGTCGCTGGAACAAGCGCCCGGAGAACTGGCAAACAGAGGAATACCCAAGGCAGAAAGTCTTTGTCCTAAAATCTCTTGTTGTTTTGCAGATAAAGCTGCGATTTGACCCGAAAGAGTTCCCTGATAAACCCGTGCGCCCGCAACAATTTTATCCAATTTTGCGGATTGATCATCCAAGTCTGCTTTTATTACAACCAATCTTGTCTGTTCGTTTTCCAGATTTTTTTTCTTTGTTTCCAGATCCGTAATTGTCATGGCGATATTTGTAATGATTACTTTATCCTGGTCTGTTGCGGCTTTTTGGTATGCTAAAGTTCTGGTAATTTCTTGCGCAGATTGAGCAGACAAAAGAACAATAAGCGGAGAATTATAATAGCTTTTTATGTAATAATTCCGGATAGCCGCATTTAATATTTCCTGCTGTTTCTCAAGATTTTTATACCCCTCATTAATGCTTGTTTTTTTAATAAAAATATCATTTTCTATAGTTTTTACTCTTTGTTTGATTCCGTTGATTTGCGTTTGCATGCTCTGCAACTGTGATTCCAAGGGTTTTGTTGCCTTAACAGACAGATCATAGGCTTTTTGAATTTCGGAAAGGCATCGTCCGATTGCATCCAAATTAAGAGAAGAAGGATTGGCGCAGTCATTGTTCTGCGCTTTTGCGGGAAGCACAATTAGCAAAGTTAAAAAAATACTAAAAAATAATAGTCTGAAAAGAAAATTCATGGCAGCTTTTCTATTATACCACTGCTTGCATATGGCGTGGGAATTTGATATAACACAAAGTATGGAAGACACTTCGTTTCAGGCGCCTGCCAGTCAATTTAATTATTCTCCAGCGCCAACTCCGGGAAAATCAAAAAAAATTTTAAAGATAATTATTTTTGCAATAATTCTCGTTGGTCTTATCTGGGGAGTTCAGAAACTTTTCTCCGGAGGAAGCAAAGAAACGAAACAAACAGTTATAATTCCAACGCCAACAGAATATCAGTTTCCCACAGATACGCCCACACCCATTCCTGTTACAGAGGGGCCAAAACCAACTGTTGCTCCGACAGCTGTCCCAACCGCTAAAAAAGTAAACCCTGTTGATTCGGCAACGGGTTTGGACAGAAGCAGTCTTTCGGTTGAAGTACAAAACGGGTCCGGAGAAACAGGCGCAGCCAACAAAGGCTCGGATATTCTTAAGAGTTTTGGATATAAAGTTATTGCAACTGCCAATGCTGACAATTTTGACTATGAGAATGCAACAATAAAGGTAAAAAGCACAAAAAGCGATTTTCTTGCTCTTCTTAAAAAAGATTTAGGATTTTCCTATACGATAGGAAGCGCTTCGGCTGATCTTGACTCTTCCTCAACCGCCGATGCGCTGGTTATAATAGGAAAATAATTTATTTTAAAGGATATTTATTAAGATGGTAGAGGTATTTTCCCTTTGCTTTTTGCAGTAATTTCTCATCAGCGGTATAAAAAGGAATTTTTAGATATTCAGCCAGCACGATGTATGACGCATCATAAGAAGATATGTCAAGAGCAATTGCCTTATTAAACGCTTCTCTTAATAATTCTTTTGAGGTATACGCTCTAAGCTCTAATTGCAGTAAAGATTCGTAAAATTTGTCTGCTATTTTCATATTGATCCTTCCTTTTTTTATTCCGTTTTTTAATACATTGCTCACTTCATAAAAGAATAAATAAGGAATAGATATCAATACTTTTTTAGATTCAAAGTGTTTTTTAATCCTAAGCGCAGGGGTTATATGGGTTTCATCTTGAAAGAGCCATTTAAGGATTACAGAGCTATCAATAATAATTTCTGAATTATTCATGCAATGCTGAATCTAGCAGGCGGTTTGTTCGTTCCTCAAGTTGTTTTTTATTTTCATCGATTAATTGTTGCACATTAATCTTTTTACCTCTCATTTTTTTTGCAAGTCCATCAATAACCGCCATAGCTTCTTTATGGGGATTTATATTTGTAGTATGTCGAAACCCTTTTATCAGGGTATCATTTATTACTTCTTGCAGGCTTGTATTCCTTTGGAATGCAAGTAATCGGGATTGGTCAAAAAGGTCCTTGCGTATGCGAATGGTTGTTCGTACTGTGTTAATCATGATAAATACATCTTAGCATCTTGTCATCAAGATGTCAAGGATTACGCTCTATGTGATGCGTCATTAGAATTTTCCCATTTTCCGTAATTTGAACTTTTCACATAAAGGGAGTTTTTAAGTCAATAAAAAGCCTGTTGATCTGTCATTGCGAGCGAATGAAATGAGTGTGGCAATCCCACAACAAAAGAGATTGCTTCGTCGCTTCAAACTCCTCGCAATGACACTTATCAAGAAAAATCAAATGTCGCGTAACATTGCCCTTTCTTCTTGGCAGGTTAGACGGATTGTGATATAAGTTATACGAAGGATATTTATTGTGCAACAAACAACAGTTACAATCGGTCCCAAATCTCAAGTTGTGATACCCAAAAGTGTCAGAGCGATTGCGTCGGAATTAAAACCCAGCAAAAAAGTGGTTGTCCGCGCTCTTAATTCCCACTCTGTAATTGTAGAAATTCCTGTTAAGGATTGGGTAAAGGAAACATACGGTATGCACAAAAAGATATGGGATGGCGTTGATGCGACCGACTACATTCGCACCCTGCGTGACGAATGGAAGCAATAGCTTATTGTGAAATCTTCTTTCAAAAAAACTCTTTTAACTTACGGAAAAATTGGCATAGACTCAATGTGTTTTATCTATCATTTTGAGGTAAATAAGGCATACGGAGAAATAGTAAAACAGCTTTTTTTGCAGCTGCAAAAGAATAAGCTAACAGGGGTTACTTCAGCCATAACTCTTGCTGAAATTTTGAGCTTTGGAAAACTACAAAAAGATAGGATATTGTTCGAACAGACTAAGACTCGCTTGCGCCAGACGCCCAATTTAGAGATAATTCCAGTAAATGAAAGCATTAGCGAAATATCGGCAATACTTAAATATAAATATTCTATTGCATTGCCTGATGCGATACAGATTGCCACCGCAGTTGCGAGCGGGCAGGAAGCATTTATTGCTAATGACCGTGTTTTACAAAAAATAAAAGAGATTAAAGTAATGGTTTTAGATGATTTTAAGTAATTAAAAATTATGTTTGAAATAATTCCCGGAATTTTGGAAAAAGAATGGAGCGAGATTGAGAGAAAAATAAATCTTGTTAAGCCATTCGCAAGAAGCGTCCATGTTGACATTATTGATGGAAAATTTGCCCCAAACATTACTTTTCTTGATCCCGCCCCATTTGCAAAATACTCAAGTGAGATTTTCTTCGAGCTTCACATGATGGTTGATAATCCGATTCAATACATAAAACCTTTTGCAGATGCCGGATTTAAAAGATTTATTGGACATATTGAAAAAATGCCGGATCAGGCGGAATTTGTGGCTCAGGGACAATTATTGGGAGAAGTGGGATTAGCCATTGACGGACCAACGGATTTATCCGCAATGAAGGTTTCATATCAAGACCTGGATTGTTTGTTAGTAATGACAATAAAAGCAGGAGCATCAGGGCAGAAGTTTAATCCCGAATATTTAAAGAAGGTCGAGATGCTTAGACCCTTCGACTCCGCTCAGGGTCGATTTCTTCCCATAGAAATCGATGGGGGAATAAATGATCAAACAATTATTCAGGCAAAAAATGCTGGAGCCAATCGTTTTGTTTCAGCGAGCTTTATTTTTAATGCACAAAACCCTCAGGAGCAGTATAATCTTCTTCGGAATAAGTTGGACAAATACCGGAATGCTCAGGCTTAGCAAAGCTGAGTTTAAATGCTCTATGCTCGCCAAAATCTAAGGCGATTTTGCAAAGAAGCTGGGCATTCAGATAGTTGCTAAAATTACCAAAGCGCTGGACATTGTAGTAGAAGTTTTAATAAAATAAACCTATGGAAAATTTTGAAAACATCTCGCCAGTTAGTAAACCCGCTCAAGAGCCGAAACAACTTTCGAAGGTTGCTGAAAAAACGCCTCAAGCGATGGCAATGGACTCAATTCTACAGAGAGTTCCCCCGATTGAAGGGCTTTTTAATCCCGACGAGGAAGTACAAAGGTTATGGCTGGTTCCCAAAGAGCAACGAAAAGATGCATTAATCGTATTTAAGGATACATTATCCAGACAAAGAGAAGCGTGGGCTTTATGTAGAACGACTATTGAAGAAAAAATTGAGGCAAACCCAGATATTCCAAAGCAAGAATTAGTTGGAATAATTGGTCAATTTGCTTCAAGTTATGGTTTTGCGGGATCACATATTAGCACTGCGGAACGATTGATTGATGATTATATTGTCCAACACAAAAGAGTACGGGAAATTAGAGAAGAATATCCCGATGATGTTAAATTGGTAAACCGACTAACCAAAATGAAGTTTAACACAGCCGATGCGAAAGACTTTGATGTTAAAGTAGGTCCGATGTCAATAGAAATATCATGTTCTGGGTTTAATGCCGATAGAATTTATGGGGGGTCAAAAGACCCCGTTGTAGGATCCAGATATGGTGGTTTCGCTTCACAAAGCAGAGATAAAAAACCAGTTTATTATTTGGTTATAAATAAAGATTTCATAGAAAACCCTGCTTTTTATTCAATAATCGTTCCGCACGAACGGGAACATCAGAAAAATAAAATTTTAAGTCCAAAACTTTATGGACAAAGCGGAGTGCGTGCTGATGTTCGAGAAAGGCTAAATTGGGGGACAATAGGATTCTTGAGGCACCAAATCGGCGAAAGATTATTGGGGTTTGAAAGAAAATTGGAGGACGAAGTATTTGAAAGATACGAATCAACAAAGAACCCCGAAGAAAAAGCCTTTCTGCTTGGGGAATATATGCGGTTAAGAAGAGAAAATGCGCTTAATAACGTCAAAGACGAAATTATAGCAATGAAAAAGGAGCCTAATTTTACGAGAGAGGCATACAACATTTTTTTAAAGCAAGATGGTGGTGCGTATGATTACTTGAAATATTTAAGAGATTGGGATAAGAAAAAAGGTGATCCGCTGTGGCAGGAAACATCAAAGAGGGTTTTTATTGATGAATATAGAGATATTATTGATAGCGCGATTGCTGCTTTTGATCGCTTGAAAGGTGAGGGTTATTCGCAAGCAGAAATAATTGCTGCGTTATCAGACAAGCGGTTGTCAGAGTGGTCAAAGACTGTTAGGAGACTATCGGAAGCAAGACGGGAGGAAACACAAGCTCCGCAATTTGGGGAATTTGATCTATCGTACCACCCGTCAGCTGTTGAAATTTATGATACGAGCGTATGTCAGTCGTTATCTGGTAAACGAATGGTTTTTGATAGAAGCACAAAAAGAATTTATAAAATAATCAATGGACACGAAAGACCAGCAAATGAGTCTGAAATAGCAGAATTTTCTCTAAATCTACTAGATGCTGGATTGACAAGTGAAGAGGTAGGAATAATGAGAAAGAATTTGTCGCACGCTTCGCCAAGATTTCGTAGGGCAATGTATAGAAAAACTTGAAGTCGTCCAATCCGAAAGGATCGCTTATGCGGATGGAAAGAGGGTTTGGGGGAGAATTTTACCCACCTACAAATATTAGACGAAATCTGTCCAAATTTTTTGAACGCATACCTGAACTTGTCGGAAGATAAATTCAGCATGACAACTGAGAATATGCTTGGAATAGATTTGGTTTATCTGCCTGAATTTAAGGAAAAATTAAAAAATCTTTCTTTGGAAAAGGTTTTTTTGCCGCACGAACTTTCTCAAAATAAATCTCAAGAAAGTCTGGCCGGAATTTTCGCTGTGAAAGAAGCATTTTTCAAAGCAATCGGAGTAAAGAAAAATTGGCTGGATGTTTGGATCGAAAAAACAAAGGAAGGAAAGCCTTTTGTAAAGTCAGTTCTGATTCAGAATCAGAAAGCAGAAGTCAGTATCTCCCACGCGGGAGATTACGCAATTGCGATTGTAATGATTGAGGATGAAAGATGAAAACTTTAATTGATTTATTTGAGCTGCTTAGAAAGAGAAAGAATCAGGAGATTTTTGTCTACAGAACAGGAGTCAGAAGATTTACGTTTACATCAAGAGAAATTTTTGATCTTTCGCTTCGGATGGCCGATTATCTTAGGGGGGAGGGGATTAAGAAAGACGATAAAGTTGCTATTTGGGCGCCAAACAGTCCTTTTTGGGCAGTTGCATATTTTGGTATTTTATTAGTTGGGGGTATCGTTGTTCCAATAGATTTTACATCCGGAAAAAAGCGGGCGGAGACT
The DNA here is from genome assembly GCA_964603935.1 of uncultured Gammaproteobacteria bacterium. Lineage (GTDB taxonomy): Bacteria > Patescibacteriota > Microgenomatia > Levybacterales > UBA12049 > GWB1-37-8. The sequence continues at coordinate 10,837 of CAZRWL010000017.1, forward strand.
ATCTTAAAACTCTCCGGCGCAAAGTTTATTATTCAAAGTTTTTACAAATTCGAGAGGGTAACAGGGTTGAAAACAGCAATAATAGAAGACCTGAATTTTAGGTTGAAATTCTTTAATCCGATTAAGAAATTTGTTCAGGCAGATATCTCGGATATTGCGGAGATTGTTTATACTTCCGGAACAACAGGGGATCCAAAAGGCGTAGTCTTAACTCACGAAAATATTGTCGAGAATATTTTGTCAGCAATAAGTCATATTGAACTTCCGCGGAATTTTAACTTTCTATCTGTTTTGCCATTGTCGCACATGCTGGAGCAAACAGTTGGTTTTTTAACGCCTTTATATCGCGGAGATAAAATTATTTACTTAAGAACAATAAAGCCGTCAAGCATTATGGAGGCATTTAAAAAAGAAAATGTCTATGCAATGTTGGTTGTTCCGAGATTTTTATCGCTTCTTAAAAATACAATTGAAAAAGAATTGGCTTCGAAGAAATTAGAAAATCTTTTAAGAATGCCCTTTTTTGGGAAAATTATAGCATCCTCTATACATAAAAAATTTGGGACAAACTTTCAAATGTTTATTGCAGGCGGAGCGGCTTTGCCTTTGGATGTTTTTAATTTCTGGAAAGAATTAGGATTTAAAGTCATTGAAGGATATGGGTTAACAGAATGTTCTCCGATAGTTTCCGCAAACACATTTGAAAAACAGATTGCAGGCTCTGTGGGAAAACCTTTGTCTGGCGTAAGGATTAAGCTTGACAATCAGGAGCTTTTGGTAAAAGGGAAAAATGTTTTTACAAATTATTATCAAAACCCAACAGCAACGGAAAAAGCGTTTAAAAACGGGTGGTTTAGAACAGGGGATTTTGTAATGCAGGATCGTGAGGGAAATATTTTCATCAAAGGCAGGAAAAAAGATGTGATTGTAAATGCTTCGGGAATTAATATTTACCCGGAGGAAATTGAGAATGTTCTTAATAAGACAGAAGGCGTAAAGGAATCTTGCGTTGTGGGTCTGGATAAGGGCGAGGGCGAGGGGGTTCACGCCGTTTTAATTCTTAACAATCACATGAAACCGTCAATCATTGTCCAATTGGCTAATCAGAAGCTCGATCCCCTGCAAAGAATTGAAAGTTTTTCCGTTTGGAATGAATATGATTTTCCGCGTACAACTACGCTTAAAATTCAAAAATTTAAAGTAAAAGAAAGATTATTAAGCGAGAATAGAGAAGGCAAGCAAGATTCATCGGGAGATACGCTTATTACTCTTATTGCTAATGTCAGCAAGAAAACGGAGGCAGAAATAAAAGAGGACTCTGTTTTGGTTTCGGATTTGGGTATGAATTCATTATCCCGACTTGAGCTTGTTAATTATTTAGAGCAGGAATACCGCGTTGATTTGGAAGATACAGTCATTAATCAAAATACAACTGTTTCGGATTTAAGAAAACTTCTTGAAAAAAGAGAAAAAACAAAAAAACAAAGAGGACTTTGGTTGTGGTTAAACAATCCGGTTGGCCGGGCAATCAGGGAGGCCATAGATATTGTTTTTCAAAAACCTCTTTCCAATTTATTTTTCGATTTGAAAGTTCACGGACTCTCCAACTTGGAAAGCATAAAAAGACCTGCTGTTTTTATTTCCAATCATGTAAGCTATCTTGATCAGCCGGCGATTATGTATTCTTTGCCGCGAAATATTAGGTATAAGATAGCCAGCGCAACAAGAGAGGAATTTTTCTTTAGCCGGGAAGGAACACCATTATTTAATAAGATTCTTTTTCCTTATTCAATGATTGCGTTTAATACTTTCTTGCTTCCTCAAAAATCAGGGTTTAGGAAAAGCTTATCTTTTATGGGCAGTCTAATTGATCAGGGAGTCAGTATTTTGATTTTTCCGGAAGGAACCAGGACAAAAAACGGCAAATTAGGGCCTTTCATGCAAGGTCTGGGCCTTTTGACAAAAGAATTACAGGTTCCGATTGTCCCGATTAAAATTCTGGGGATGGAAAAAATATATCCAAGAGGCTCAAAATTTCCCAAGAAAGGAAAGTGTCAGGTTGTTTTTGGCAAACCAATAGAATTCACAGCCGAAACACCCTCGGAAATTATAGAAATTTCCCGTAACGCCATCCTCAACTTGTCCCCAAATTAAAAAGGCGCAAAACTAAATTAGCTCTCTGAATGCAATTCTTAATATATCTCCTAGTTTAGCGCTAATTGCCAGATGTTAGGGCGGGGGTTGGAGTGAAAGCGCAGTTAATAGAATTTTCCGTGCCTTTGAGAAAGTATTCCTTTCTGCCAATACAGTCTTTTTGGACTACATTAGAGGGAAGAACAATTTTATTGTCTTTGGAATTGGCAAGAAGGCTGGTCATAATATCATGCCAGATGGGAGCTGCGCCGGTAATTCCTGAGGCAAGAACTTGGCTCATCGGACTATTGTCATTATTCCCGACCCATACGGCAACCACGAAGTTAGGAGTGTATCCTATGGTCCAATTATCTCTTTTGTTGTCAGATGTTCCTGTTTTTACGGAAACATAATGATTTGGAATATTCAAGGGAGAATTGGAGCCAAATTCCATAGCGCGGGCTCTGTTGTCAGCTAAAATATCAGACATAATAAATGCAACTCCCGGATCAATTATTTGCGTTTCGATTATAGTCTGATCTTTCTTTTTTTCTAAGACATTGCCTTTGGAATCTGTTATTCTCAGTACGGGATTAAGGTCAACTCTTTTGCCTGAATTTGCCAATGCCCCGTACACAACAGCCATATCTGTCATTTTTGCATCGGCTGCTCCAAGAGTTATTGCCAGTCCATAATTTTCCGTATCACTCCAAGTTGTAATGCCCATTTTGCGGCTAAGCTCAATCATTTTTCCTACGCCAATTTTGGAAAGTACTTTTACTGCGGGAATATTGATAGAATTTGCCAAGGCAATTCTTAGACTCATTTTTCCGTGAAATTTCCCATCATAATTTACAGGAGAATAGATTGGAGAACCAGGGGAATTGAACGATATCGGGGTATCATCGAGGATTGTTGCCGGCGTAAAGCCGGCGGATAAAGCTGCGGAATAAGTGACGACTTTAATGCTTGATCCTGGTTGCCTGAGGGCTGTTGTAACATTAAAATTGCCTGAGCTTAGCTCTGAATAATCTTTAGAACCAATCATTGCCAAGACGTCTCCGTTTTTGGGATTGGTAATCAGACTTGCCCCGTTGGTTAAATTAAGATAAGTATTTCCTTCTACCTCTGTTGTGACTATTTTTTGTGCCATTTCCTGAGTTTTTAAGTCAAGGCTGGTTATTATCTTCAATCCGCCCTTTTCTATCATTCCGATTCCGTATTTTTTAATCAGTAAATCTTTTATGTACATAACAAAATGAGGAGCGTAAATAGGGGTTTGGGGAGTAGAGAAGGTAAGGGTTTCCCTTAACGCTTCATCTTTCTGCCGGGATGTTATGTATTTTAGTTCCTCCATTTTTGTCAGAACTTCTTTTTGTCTTTTCTTCCATAAATTGGGCGACTCACCGTATGGAGAGTAAACTGAGGGAGCTTTGGTTAATCCTGCCAGGAAAGCAGATTCTGCCAGATTGAGATCCTTGGTTTGTTTTCCAAAATAAACCTCAGAAGCAGCTTCAATGCCCCAAGCTGTTCCTCCATATGGAACTTGATTGAAATACATTTCAAGAATTTGGTCTTTTGTATAAATTCTATCTGCCCAAAATGCCAAAATTATTTCCTTGATCTTCCTTCTGATAGTTCTCTCTGGAGACAAAAGCGTTGATTTGATAAGCTGTTGGGTAATGGTGGATGCTCCCTGTAAAGGCTTACCCGTAGTATTTGCAATTATAGCCCTGATAATTGCGCCAACGTCAAACCCTGAATTTTTATAAAAATTTCTATCTTCAATTGCAATTGTTGCCTGTTGTAAGTATTTGGGCACAGAAGAAAGAGGAATAAGGGTTCTATTCTGATTTGCATACATCTGATAGAGGAGCGTTCCATTTCTGTCAAAAATTTTTGTGGTGAGAGATGCTTCCTGAAAACTTAATTGTTTTGGACTTGGCAATTCTTGCAAGAAAATAAAAAATGTCAGAGGAATGAAAAAGAACAGGAAAGAAAAGAGACTTCCCAGGAAAAAATATTTTATTTTAACGCCTATCGGAAAAGGAAAAATTTCAATGCCTCGGCCTTTTTTTGTTCTTTTGTTTCTTTTTATTCGGAGTTTTTTGAGCATTATCCAGAGCGTTTTGAGTATAGAAAGGGCAAGATCTCCGACAAAAGTCAGAAACAATAAGATAATAAATAAGATTTGCGTTGCTATTTTCATAGAGAACTGATATGAACAGCAATTATACTATAGGCAATTTGAATTGGAAAGAGGGAAAATATTCCACTTGACAACATGTTGTGCAACATGTTATAATCATCTTATGTTAAGAACTTACCTTTATATACCGGAACAATTAAATAATCAGATTAATTATACTGCCAGAGCGCAAAATAAAAGCAAAGCAGAGGTAATGAGGCAGGCTTTGGAGAATGGGCTACGGAAATTTAAAGGTCAGGGTAACGCCGGAGTAGAAGTGCTCTTCGAATTAGCAAAGTTAGGAAGGAAGCACAAGCTTAAGGGACCCAAAAATAGCTCTGTAAAAATGGATGATTATCTGTGGGGGAAAGATTGGAGTAAGGGTGAGTAGACTGATTGTTATTGGTGATGCGGATGCAATTATTGCCCAAACAAATCCGGATGATGTACATCACAAAAAAGCCACTCTCATTTCAGAAGCTCTAAAAAGCAGGGATGCGCAAGTGATTTATCCTGTGACTGCTGTTTTGGAAGCTGCCACTCATATGCAAAGGGTTTTAAGCAGTACACCCAGCGCTTATGGGACGGCTGTATTTTTCTCAAACTCAAATATTCAAGTCGTGGAGGTAAATCAAGATACTTTAAGGGGCGCGATGAAATATTTTGATCCAAATACAAGCAAGAAAAATACCTTATTCGATTGTACGGTAGCCGCTATTGCGGAAGAATATGGCGCAGATGCAATCTTCAGCTTCGACAAATTTTATAAAAAACAGGGCTTCAAGCTTGCTTCGGAATTATAATTGTCATCGATCATTACTAAGCACACAGTATGATGGAACTGCTAGTAAATCTGTTGTTCTACTTATTCTTTTTATTGTCATTGATACGTCAACAGGATCAATATAGACATCTCTCATGTCAACAAACAATGCCCGAATAAGTCTATCGTCAGTAAAGCCAAAAATCCGCAGTCTTCCTTTGGGTTCTCTATACCAGAATTGTTTTTTGAATGCAGTTTTTTTATGGGTATCGTCTTCTTTCATTAGGTTTGAAAATTCAGAAGGAGGCATTATAGCAATCTCTCTTCCAATATTTCTTCCATTTTTACCAATATCATATTTGCCAATATTTACTTTTAATGGCTCACTAACGAAAATGGGGATACCGCATTCAATTGCAAATCTAAGTTCAGCTTTAACTGATCTGCCAATATAGCCATCTTTGGCATAGATATATAAAGCATCTGCTTCCGACATTTCCTGAATGAATGCAGCTTCTATATCGGCCTCTCCCAAGTCCAAATTCCCTTCAAGTATTTTAAAATCGTCTTTTTTCTTCATAACGTTTCCTTTGGGAGGGGCAAGTACGGAAATTTCCTGAGCGTTAATATCTCCAATCAGGGCATCGATATCTGGTTTAAAGCGAAAGCTGCCAGCTATTGCGCAAGTTGGGGATTCATATTTGGGATTTTGAGGAGTAGTCTTACGTAACACATTAGCTATTTGAAATCCTAAAGTAAAACCTATACTGTTATTAACAGCCTCATCAGATGTTGTCGTAATTATTTCATTAGCACCCATTATAAGGATTTTTTGTTTTCCGCTGCGTACTCTTCCTTCAGATTTTAAGGCTTCCACTATGGATGGTAATTTTAATTCCTTTCCGAGTTGGTCAAAATCATTGACTGCCTTTGCAGCTTCTGCAGGATCCGTGTCTGTTTCAGTCAATATCCTTAAAGGATCTATCGTATGTCCCTTAACATAAATCAAATTAGTTCCATGACCTAAATCCCAAGCCTTTCCTTCTAATCCAAAGGCATCTTTTGGAAATTGTTTTGGTGCTTCTTTCACACGCAGATTATACCATTTCTTATTGGGTTGGAGTTGGGCTGGGGTGGGGACAGGTTACGCAGTAAGTCTGATTTGTCGCATCGGTTATGACAATATTGTCTTTCTCTTCAGTATTGTCTGTTTTGCCTGGCGCAGCTAAATCATTGGTGTCTTTATCTATCCGAACTTTTTGTAAGCCCGGATCAACCCTGTTTGGCTCCGTACCCTTTATGAAATATTCAAATCTGGTTTCGCATCTGTTGGGCGTTCCGTCCGGAGGAGGGATGAGTCCGGAGACAGAGCAGACTTTCTTCTGAATTACATTTGCAGGGCGGGTTAGGGGATGGGGGGTTTTATCTTTCAAAAGATTAGACATGATGTCATGCCAGATAGGGGCTGCCCCTGTAATTCCCGAGGCAATATTGCTCATCGGACTGTTATCATTATTCCCAACCCAGGTCGCGACAACGTAATCCGGAGTATAGCCAAATGTCCAATTATCCCTAAAATCATTGGTTGTTCCGGTTTTGGCCGAGACTATCTGTTTTGTAATTTTTAAAGAGGAATTTGGGCCAAATTCGGCAAGGCGGGCATTGTTGTCAGCTAAAATATCGGAAATAATAAAGGCAACTCCTTCAGGCAGAATTTTCTTGCCAAAAATAGCAGATGTCGGCGGTTTGTATTCATCCAAAACCTTTTCATGGCTATCGGTGATTTTCAGAATCGGATGAAGATTAATTTTATATCCGCCGTTGGCAAAAACCCCGTAAGCAGCAGCCATTTCCAGCATGGTAACTTCGCCTCCGCCTAAAGTTAAAGAAAGTCCATACCGATCGGGAGAATCGGTAAACGTAGTAATTCCCATTGCCGAGGCAGTAGCGATCATATTGGCTATTCCGTTAACTTTAAGCATCTTTATAGCGGGAATATTAATGGAGTTGCCTAGAGCGTAACGCATTTGTATCGCGCCCTGCCATTTCCCGTCGTAATTAACCGGACAGTATTTTTTACCAAGGTTGGTTGGAAAACAAATCGGCTGATCTACGAAAGTTGTCGCGCCGGTGTATCCCTCAATCAGCCCCACTGCGTAATTAATAGGTTTAATTGATGATCCGGGCTGTCTTAGGGCAAGAGTTATGTTGACATTTCCATCGATTTTTTCATCAAAATAGTCTTTGCTTCCCACCATAGCCAGAATTTCGCCGGTTGCAGGATTGGTAACTAAGGCTGCGCCGTTTGTAACATGGTATCCCTGAAGCTTATCGATATTTTGCGCAACTGAATTTTGGGCAAATTCCTGAATTTCAGAATCAAGACTGGTTATCACCTTGAGCCCTCCTTCTTCGGCCATTTTCTCACCATACTTTTTGATTAAAAGATCTTTAATATATAGAACGAAATGAGGAGCGGAAATATTGCTTGAGAATGTCTGAAAATTCAAAGGCTCTTTTACCGCCTCTTCTTTTTGCTTTTTGGTAATATATTTTTGCTCAAACATTTTGTTAAGTATTGCAATTTGCCTTTTTTTCGCAAATTCCGGATGAGAGCCAAACGGCGAATTTGTGGTTGGAGCTTCAGGAAGTCCGGCCAGCAAAGCTGCCTGCGCAAGAGTCAAATCGCGGGCTTTCTTGCCAAAAAAAGTTTGGCTTGCCGCTTCAACTCCGTAAGCTGTCCCGCCATACGGGATTTGATTAAGGTACATTTCTAAAATTTTATTTTTCGAGTACAAAGCTTCAGTTGCAAAAGCAAGAATCACCTCTCTTATCTTTCTTAAAATTGTCCGCTCCGGCGTCAAAAGGCTATTTTTAACCAGCTGTTGGGTAATAGTAGATCCTCCCTGAAGCTCTTTATGCACAACAATTGAGACAATAGATCTGGAGATAGCTCTAAAATCGATTGCGCCGTGCCGATAAAAATCTTTGTCCTCGATTGCGATAGTTGCCTGTTGCATTTGCTTTGGGATTTCGGAAAGGGGAAGAAAAGTCTGGTTTTTAGCAGAATAGACTGTATAAAGTAATTTTTGATTGCGGTCAAAAATTTGCGTTGATTGAGGAGCGTTTGAGTTATTGAGTTTGGTAGGAAGAGGCAGGTCTTTTAATATAAAAAAATATATTGCTATATTTAAGCCCAGAATAACGACAAAAACAGGGATTAAGAATTTTAAATATTTTTTCTTGAGCCTGCGTTTTATAAAAGCTGGAACATTCATCTTCGTATAGTAACATTTTGTTAAGCTTTTTTGTAGTCAATTTTTGTAATTAGAGAGTTTTGGGTTTGGAGTTGGGAATTCCGGATATTTTTTCTATAATATTCTCCGACTATAATTTTTCTGCAGTCATTAACTTTCTCAAGAAATTCGATTCCCATTAAGTGATCGTATTCGTGCTGGATAACGCGGGCCAAAATGCCGTTGCATTTCAATCTAAATTTTTGTCCTTTTTCATCCATTGCTTCTGCTTCAATCTCTTCGGGTCTTGACACCGGACCGAATAAATCACCGTTAACAATGCTTCCGCACCCTTCGTAAATTATGTTTTCTCTTTTCGATTTAAATGTTATTTTTGGATTAATATAAGTTCTTAAAATATCAGTCCTGCCTAGATTTCTTGCTTTTGTTTTTCGGGGATGCGTTACGAAAATCATATAGTTTTGCGCGATTTGAGGCGCTGCGATTCCAATCAAGCCTGTTTTGTTCATGGTATCAATCAAATCTTTGCGCAATTTCTTGATCTTGGGAAGATTTGTGTTTCCAATTTCTTTATTTTTTGTTTTTAATTTTGGGTGTCCTGCCTGAATAACTGTTTTTACTGCCATAATGAGGGTGATTATAACACACTCCCTGTCATCCCGAATTTATTTCGGGATCCATCTTTCTTAGAATAAGACTTTATTATATAATTACTTTGAGATGCTGAAATGGATTCGACAGGCTCACCATCTCTTCGAGCCTGAGCGATGACCTCAGAGCCGAAGGCCTGAGCCTGCCG
>CAZRWL010000018.1:0-19861 GCA_964603935.1 uncultured Gammaproteobacteria bacterium
TCCAATGCGACATTTCTATTTTGGTCAATTACGACATTATCATATTGTCGCTACAAAAAACCCGCGCCTCTTGACAAAGAGCAAAATAGTTGGGATAGTTAAAAATATGGCAGAAGAAGCATCTGGCAAAGATGGTTTATTGAATTCCGCCAAAGCGCATTCCCCCACTATCTCTGAAAGCGCAATTGAACAGCCGGCAAAAACTAAAATCGAAAAGATTGGAGATGCTGTTCCTATCGGAGATCGCGGGTGGCAGTTGGAATGGACGGAAACATCTTTTGGCGAGGGCGGAGGCGCAACACGGCGTTTTCTTGCTACATCCGCAGATCGACAAAACAGAATCGACATACGCCTCATGAAAAAGTCTACTGACGGACAAGGAATTTGGGAAATTAATATTCAGCCATTCCTTGTGAATGGCAAAAATCCATCTGGCGAAATGCTTCCTCGGGAAATACCGGTCACGCAGACAGAAATAAATGATACCTTAAGGCAAATTGCGGCTGTTTATCCCGACATAGATAAGATTAGGGGCATTAGGCTTACTCAAGGCAAACCAACCGGCAAAAAACCTGATGGGTCATTAGCGCGAATTTTGCAAGAAATGCCTCTTAATCGCTATCGCTAGACAAGAAATCATCTTGGTGAAACAAATACTTGACAAGTTGTCAAGAAAATGGGCACCGACATTGACATACATATTCTATTATGGTCTCTTTTCTCCCCAAGCAGGATTTCCAAAAAGGTGAAAAACATACTTTATGAATCTGAAACTATTAAATTTGTCAGTGTAATAAGCGTTTGGGAAACAAAGATCCATTTGACCGCATGCTCGCTTGGCAAGCTATTAATAAGAATTTCTCTTTATTGACCAAAGATAAGGATTTCGCCGATTATAAAAATTATGGTTTGAAAATAGTTTGGTAAACATTGTTACGCGTCTTCTGAATTGTCCCTTTAAAACGTCATCTCAATTGTCCTAGACTTCTCATCATCTTCTAAGCAAGGAGGTGATGAAAATGCTAAAGAAAGAACTTTCTTTTAAACAGGAGATTGTTGGAAAATTATTCAAGGGAAAAATCAGCAGAAAAGAAGCGACAAAGTTTCTTGATTGCTCAGGAAAAACAATTATCCGTTATCTTGCAAGAGCAGAAAAAGGCGGATTAGGAGCATTAAGGGATAAGCGGCATAGCAATAACCGAAAACTCTCTCCAAAACAAGAAAAAGAATTAGTAAAGATTAAGGAAGAAGGAGGATGGCGTTCTGCCAGAAAAGCGCTTGAGATAACGGGAATCACTAATGTTAAAGCTCGGCAGGTGCAAAGACTCTGGGTTAAGCACAATCTTCATCGGGAAAATATTGAAAGATTAAAACCAATTGTCCGTTTTGTTGCGCCTTACCCAAACGACTTATGGCAGTCAGATATTCAAGGTAAACTGCATTTTTCTTTTCTTGGCGATGCGTATTTGATCGCAACTATTGATGACCATTCAAGGTTTATTCTTGGCGCAAAATGGTTTTCCCAACAAACACAGATGAATGTTTTTCGAGTCTGGTATCACTGCTTGTTTCAGTGGGGATTACCAAAGTCGATGCTTCAAGACAAAGGCAGTCAATACAAGTCAACCAATCCCAAAGGAGAGGCAACTTATGAATATTACGCAAAGGCATTGGGAATTAAACTCATTTTTGCCCATAAAGCAAGGACTAAGGGAAAAGTTGAAAAGTTTTGGAGATTTGTTCAGCAGGATTTTGCCCGGGAGAATCTTGATGTCAAATCGTTTGAAGAATTAAACAAGAGATTCTTTAAATGGCAGATTAAATTTAATGAAGAGTTTAAACATTCAGGAATTGGAATGAATGGGCAAGCCCCTGCCACAATCTACCAACCATCGGAAAGAAGAAGATCAAGAAAAGAATTATCAGAACTTTTGACAATTACCATCAGGAGATTTGTCTATTTGGACTCTACCATATCCTTGTTTGGAAAAAGATACAAAGTTCCTCCAGGATACATCAAATGCAGGATCTGACTTAAGATTAAAGGAGAAAAGGTATCTTTAGAAGCAATGGGTAAAACCATTCTTAGATTTAGACTGAAGGCTTAACTGCCCACCTTCAGTTGGGAAAGTTTAGATTTCGTAAAATTAGGAAAATTGAGATTTCGCATTACAATTTCCCTAATCAATACTCTCCACAACAAGCTACAAGGAAAAACCCTTAAAAGGGATTATCATAACTTAGGCAAGTCAACTTCCCTAAATCATACTAATTTAGGGAATTATATCAAGCAGTTATTTCCGCCCAGGGATAGGAGAGTTAATAACTATCGCTGTCATATCATCTGGTTTACTGCGGATATTTGACCGATCATCCCTGCTTGTTTTAAGCGCCTCTTTGACTAAATTTTTCGAAGCAAGATCGGAAGACGAACTATACAATAGAATTTCCCCTATCTGATTATCTGTAAGATTGTCCGATATGCCGTCTGAACAAGCCAAAATCATATCTCCGGGCATAAAATCAACAGTATGCAGTCTTGGCGAAACAGACCGATAACTTCCTAGAGTTTGCGAAATTATATTTCTGGAATTAAAAAAATCAAGCTCTGATTTACTTAATTGCTCAGCGCTAGTTGCGTTATTGAGTTTTGACTGAATCTGCCTCGCTTCTGCCTCATTAAGAATCTGTCCGCGAATTAGATTGTCATCAAGAGTAACCTGCTCAAGCTTACCGCGTCTAAATAAATAAACTCTGCTATCTCCCACATTGCCGATTACCGCTTTCTTTTCTCCCGCTTTTCCCTCCCAAATATAAACAACAGAACCCGTAGTTGCCATATTATTGTGATCTTTTTGCGCTTGATCAAAAACTTCTGCGCTCGCATTCAACAAGGTTTTTTCCACTGCCTCCCGCGCTTGTTCCAAAGTCAACCCATACGACAAGCTTCCTAAGCTTTTCTCAACGGTATCCCTTGCCATTCCTGACGCCTTATTCCCTGCTGCATGTCCGCCCAAACCATCAAATACGCCGCAAGCTTTCTTGTTCGGAAGCACAAAAGATGAATCTTCATTACGGTCGGGATGATTCTCGCTAGCAATACTTTCCGCTGCTACCTGAAGAGATCCTGAAGGAGAAAACTCTTGTTTTTTAGCGGGAGTCGCTATCCTGCTAAAGTCCTCGATGATTTTGTTGATTGGATATTTTGCCAAAAGATTGGGGTCATTGATTATTTGCGGATCGACTATAATCGCTTCCAATATCGCCGATGTACTAGCAGATTGATGATTCCAGAGAAAGCTTTCTCCAATAACAATCTTATTTTCATCCGCCAATTCTATCTTTAAATCCAAATAATTTTCAGCTTCTACACCTGTTCCTCTGTTAGCAAAAATGTCTCTTGCGCTCATTAACTTTAAGGAATCTCCTTCCCTTGTAAGTTGATATATATTTCCGGATGCTGTCCTAAGAAAAGCTATTTTTGCTGCTTCTTGCAAATTATCTCCAAAAACATCTGCTAGTTTGACTGTTTGACCAGTCTCTTTAATTTCTCTTCCCAAACGATTTCCTGCAACAACCTGTGGGAATTTATCCAAAACATTTTTCGGGGCTGGAGGAGTGGCTTCGATTGGAGTCGGCTGTGGAGCATTAGATTCCGCTTGCGCTGGGGATTGAGTTTTGTTTTCTGGTTGCCCTATTAGATTTGACGAAACAGGACTTACAGGCACTTTCTTTCCGAAAAGTCCAAAAAGTCCCCTGCCCTTCTGCTCCTGCCCTAACGGTTTTAAATTTGGTGATTTTGGCGCAGGTAAGCCCACATCTTGTCCGCCCTCATTTGCCATAATGAATCCAGCGTATCAAAACTTCTCTCCGCTTGTCAATAGACAGAGTGGTACTTGACAAGTTGTCAAGAAAATAGTATATATATCCATATGTATCTCTTAACCGTAGGACAGTTTAAATCGAGATTTTCTGAAGTTCTGGAAAAAGTAATTGCCGGAGAAAGTATCGGCGTTACCTATGGCAAAAGCAAAAAGAAAGTAGCGGCAATAGTTCCTTATAACAAGTTGCATCAGAGCAATAGAATTAAACTGGGATTATTTAAAGGTAAATTTTCTTTCAAGATAAAGAAAGGCTTCAAAATGACCGATGAAGAGTTTTTAAATTCATGAACTATCTTGTTGATACGCATGTTTTTTTGTGGGCAATATCAGCTCCTGAAAAACTCTCCAAAAAGGCAAAAAGCCTTCTGCTTGATGTCGACTCGGCAAAATACATAAGTCTAATAACTTTCTGGGAAATATCCCTAAAATTTTCCACAGGAAAATTAGATTTAAAAGGGGGTTTACCAGAGAACATGCCCTTTATAGCCAAAAGGGTAGGGCTTGAGGTTTTAAGCTTAGACACTGATACGGTGTCCTCTTTCTATAAATTACCTAAAATACCAAACAAAGATCCATTTGACCGCATGCTCGCTTGGCAAGCTATTAATAAAAATTTCTCTTTATTGACCAAAGATAAGGATTTCGCCGATTATAAAAATTATGGTTTGAAAATAGTTTGGTAAAATTTCTCTTCCCCGCTTGACAAAGAGCAAAATAGTTGCAATAGTTAAAGTATGGAGCAGCAACCGCCGTCAAGTCCGAAAGAATCGCAGGAAAATCCAGGCAAAGAATTAATTGCTTTACTCAAAGAAAAATACCCGCCCGGGATTATCCTAAGCTTCAATTCTCCCGGCTCTCAAGCCGAACAGTCGCAACAAACAAATCCCGAAATAATTATGTTCCGTGAAAAGGCAACGCCGGATGGCTCGTGGTATCTGGTAACAGAAAAAGGATTCTATGAAGTTGGAAAAGTATCGCTAGACCCAAGGAATCCAAATTCCAAACTAACTACGGATGAGAAAAACTTACAAGAATTATTCGCAAATCCCGATAAATACCCAAAAGCCCATCTTTTGCCTCATGAAAAATCATTTACTGTTCCTATGCCCGGTGAATTAGACACGGAAAAAAAGCTCGTGCTTGAAGTCAGGAACAACGGAAAACCGCTGGAAGATGATAGTATGCCGCGCAAAGCGCTGGAGAACAGTATAGAAAAATTTGAATCAGGAAAAAAAGCCAAAGAGGCTCTCGCGAACATGCTTACTCGCCTAGAACAACCGTCTCAAGCTCAAGCTTCGCCCGAAGCTCAACAGCCTCCGCCGCCGGCAAAACTACCCCCCTCCTATTTCGTAGGATTTGTCAATCCTCCGCACCCCAACGTCCCCAAAAAATAGACCTCCGCAGGGATAAATAAACTCCACTTGGTTTTACGATTAGCCTACGCCTTTAAGGTGTAACCTCAAAAACTTTCATTCCTATCCTTATCTCCACAACTGTTGCTGTATTCGCCTGAATAAGTTTTATGTATGGATTTAATCTTTCAAAAATGTCCTTGTCCGATTCTGTGTGGAAATCTTTGAGTTTTTGAATTTGCCTAACTCCCAATCCTTCAAAATCTCCGGCATTTGCATCGTAAGCCCTTCTGATTCTCGCGCAATAATACGTTTCCAAAAATAATTTGTCTGTCTCGCTTAAATCTTTTTTGGGCAAAACCGCAGAAGCAAAAGTCTCAAAATCCGCAAATGAATATCCCTCCGCAGATTTCCTAGCTTGATAGTATAGCAATCCTTTTTCCGCGGTGTCTGCTTTCATTATCCTCTCCCATATCGCCCTTCCTTTTGGCATTGTCTCCTCGTCAAAACCATTTTCCAAAAACCAACCTCTTACCGCAAGCAGTTTGCGGACTTTTTCTCCTACTTTGTTTTTTGAACTGCCAGCCGCTGCTCTATTGTATGTGCTTTCTTGGGGAAGGAGTTTTGGAAAAAAACCTACATACCTGCCATGCCCCACGCAGTCGCTAATTTGTTTGCGGGTAACATTCCTTGCGCCCTTCATCTCTAAAGCTATAGAAATTTCCCGAACCGACATACCCATCTCCACATAAGGCTTGATCGCAAATAGCAGATTGCTTCTGTTTCGCCTAAAGGCTTCTACGCTCTCTTCCGGAGTTGGCTTATTTATGCACCCTATCCGCCACAAAGTCTTCAGCGCTCCTGAGGCTTCTTTCGCTGTTATACCCTCTCTTTCCGCTATTTCCCAGCGGGTAAAACCCTGCCGCGTATATTCTAAAATCCTCCTTCCTGTCGTTCCCGCTCTTGGCTGTTTTGCCGGATCAATAATTTTAAAAAGCTCTTTTCTCTTAGGAACAGGCAAACGTCCCAACTCTATTGAACTCATTACCCCATAATATACCTGATTTCTCCCAAAATTCCACACCAAAATCATCATCTTCAAAATCATCATCTCAAAGGTGATAACTAGAAGTTTATTTAGGGTTGGGACTTAAGACAATATATTAAAAGTTTGTAGGTCTATAGCCACGACGCCTGGCCTCGTCTGTGCCAGACGGAGACTGTGGTTTTGCGGGCTCATTATTGCCTTCTGCTATTTTTTGAAAATCTTCAACAATTGTATTGTACCGTGTATTTAAATTGTTTTGGACGGGAGCTATATGCTTATCAACAACCACTATTTCAGAAATTAGGGATGTACCCCCTGCTACCTCATACTTGGGGTCAAAAAAGAACCTTTTGCCAACGGTCAATTTATTATCTGCTTGCGCCTCCCATTCCAAAGTACTTACGGGCGGTACGGCTCCTTGCCATGTTTTTGGTTCCGCTATAGTCTTTGCATTTCCCAATTTAAATCTATCCTCTGATTTTTCAAGATGATAAATATTCCCGGAGACTGTTCTGAAATAAACCTCTTTGGTTGGAATAGCAGTTTTACCTCTTCCAAAAATATCCTTAATGCTTACTTCCTGGCCTTGCTCTCTCAATTCCCATCCCAAACTATCTCCTCCTGCTAAAACTTGAGGGAATTTATCGAGGTTATTCTCCTGAAGTTGCGGGTTTTCCGGCTTTACGGGTTCTGATGGAATATTTCCTTCTGCCATATAAGATTAATCTACTCCCATTTGTATTAGTTGTCAATGCTTTTCAAAAATGCTACGATAAGACTATTCGTGTCATCCTGAATTTATTTCAGGATCTCGTTTTTTTTGAGATGCTGAAACAAGCGAAGTGCCCGAAGGGCATTCAGCATGACAGGAACAAATATGATTAGAATTTGCAGCCGCATTATCGAATATTCTTTCTACAGCTTATTCCTGCTCGTTCCTCTGGCTTTCACGGATAAGACCTCGGAGCTTTTTGAATTAAATAAAATGTGGCTTACATGGGGATTAACAATAATCATCGGCATGGCCTGGTTTACGAAAATGATCCTACAAAAAAGAATTACCTTTCAACGGACACCGCTGGATATTCCAATCGGACTTTTTCTCGCCTCTCAAATCATTTCCACTATTTTTTCCCTGGATGTTCATACTTCTTTCTGGGGATATTATTCCCGCTTCAACGGCGGCCTGCTTTCCACTATTGCTTACATTTTCTTGTACTATGCGCTCTTGAGCAATTTTGCAGAGGGCGGCACGACAGGAAGGGCTCCCGACAGCGCGCATCTGAGCAAAGCCGAAGGAGCACTGGCGGGAGGGAAAGTCGGGACAGGACCCGCTGCAAAAATGGTTAAAAGACTTTTATTTATAAGCTTAACCTCCGGTCTTATCGTTGCCCTCTGGGGGCTTCCCTCTCATTTCGGCTATGATCCGACTTGCTTTATTTTCAGGGGAACTTTTGATGTCTCCTGCTGGACAGCGGATTTTATGCCCAAAGTCAGAATTTTCTCAACCTTGGGCCAGCCCGCATGGCTCGCAGCCTACCTCGCAATCTTAATCCCAATCGCCATCGCGTTTGTAATTAAAAATCACAATTTCAAAATTACAAATCCCAAACAAATCCAAAATAACAATAATCAAAATTCAAAACGTTTTGAAAATTGTAATTTATTTGGAGCTTGGAATTTGAAATTTGTAATTTTTACAGGACTTACAGTCCTGTTTTACATTGATCTTCTCTATACCCGCGCGCGGGCGGGAATTTTGGGAATCTGGATCGCGCTTATATTTTTCGCCGCTTTCTATGTTTTTTATTACGGCAAAAAATCTTTATTCTTAAATCTTAAACTTGCCTTGACAACAGGCAGGTCGTTAATCTTAATTCTGGCGCTTGCTACTTTTATTATCGGCACTCCCTTTAGCCAGCTAAATTTATTTTCATTAGACGGGGTAAAAAGCGGTTTTGAAAAATTACAAACTAAAAAAATCAAAACGGACAATGCCAAACCTGCGGCTCAAAAAGAAGCTGCACAGCAATCTTTTGAAGCAGGGGGAACGGAATCTGCAGATATAAGGCGTTATGTTTGGGCAGGAGCGGTAAATGCCTGGAAAGCAAATCCAATTTTTGGCACAGGAGTTGAAACATTTGCTTTTGCTTATTACAAATACAAGCCTGTTGGCCAAAACTTAACCTCCGAATGGAATTTCCTCTACAACAAAGCGCACAACGAATACCTAAATTATCTTGCGACAACAGGATTGTTCGGTTTAGGAACATACTTGGGAATGATAGTTTTTTTTCTTACGATTACTCTAAAACATGTCATGCCGAATTCATTTCAGCATCTCAATACACTCAAGAGTGAGACCCTGAAACCCTCCAAGAGGACTTTCCTCAGCGGAGGTGGCGCAGTTCAGGGTGACAAGGATAAACTTTTAACCCTTGCTCTTCTCGCATCCTATATCTCCATCCTCATCACCAACTTCTTCGGCTTCTCTGTTGTGATGACTAATATTTACTTATTTATGATTCCTGCTTTTCTCTTTGTCTTAACAGGCATGATTAAACCAGAGTTATCTGAGCAATCTATTAACTCATCCGCGAAGATCAATAATTATGGATCAGGCAATTTATATCAGTGGACTGGAATTTTCTTCATAGCTATGGCTTCTTTATTCATGCTCTCAAGTTTATTCCGTTTCTGGCGTGCTGACATAACGTTTGCTCTGGGCTACAATTTAGACCGCGCCGGAGAATACCAACAGGCTTATCCCCATTTACATAAAGCTGTGGAATTAAGAAAATCGGAACCTGTTTTTAAAGATGAACTTTCAATCAATAACGCTATTGTTGCCGCGGGACTGCTCGCTCAAAAAGACAGCAAAACTCCGGAGCAAACAATCTCAACTGCTTCCGCCCTGACTCAGGAGGCAATCAATGTAAGTAACGAAATAGTTTCAAAATATCAAAACAATGCTGTTTTCTGGAAAACGCGGACAAAACTCTTTTATACTCTTTCGCAGGTTGATTCCCGCTATTTTCCGCGCGCGCTTGACGCAATTACAAAAGCTCACAGTCTTGCCCCAAACGACGCAAATATTCTATATAATCTTGGAGTTTTACATGGACAAAACAATGATATCGCAAAAGGAATTGAAACTCTGGAAACAACAGTAAGACTCAAGCCTGATTACAGAGATGCTCAATACGCATTGGGGCTTTTTTACAATGAAGCCGGCCAAAAAGAAAAAGCAATAAAACAGATGCAATATATTTTGGATAAGATTTCTCCCGGTGATTCCGGCGCCAAAGAATCTCTCAAGACTTGGAAGAAATAAGCCTCCTGGGATTTAATCGGCCAGCTGAAGATTTTTTATTCCGGCAAAATCTTTTTTGTTAAACGTTAATAAAGAAAAACCATTCAGTATGGCAGTAGCGGCGATAGCTGCATCAGCAAATCCAATGGGATGACTTAAATCTCTTATAATTCCGCCTGCAAATTTAGCGGTTTTCATATCATACGGTAAAATTTTTAGGTTATCCAGAATCATCCTTATGTCATTTTCTTTCCTTGAGTCCTGATTGCCTTTACCGCATTTGTCAAAAACTAAATTTACTATCGGCTATTGACAAGATATATATATGCTTATATTGATAATGAGTGTTAAATCCTAAAGTATTTATTCAAAAAGCAAGGAGTTTTATTGCTGAAAACCCCAAAAGGGCGAAATTCATTGGCCTTATTGCTATTTTAGTTCTTCTTCCTCTTATAATAGTTACCGCTTTAACTGTCCAAAATCTCAAACAAAAAGCAAGCGAGTCGGATGTAATAAGAATTACTGACGCAAGCGGTAATCCTATTGCCTCAACAACTGATCCGAATGTTTTTATAGATATCAATTTACCTCCCGACTGGGTTCTTCCCGGCCAACCGTCAACAATGAATAATCTGGTAAGAAAAGCCTATGCCGTAGGTCAGTCTTGTGCCAATATTGGCCGGAATCTGTGCCCATCAGGGGAATCTTGCACGTATAATTCCTGTGATGATGAGGGCAATTGTACTGGCACATGCCAGCCCAATCAAAATCAACAAGGCGACTATTCACAGGTTCCCGTAAATACACCAACACCCACTAGAGCCATGGCCCCAACTAGCGTTCCGCAACAACCCACCTCAATCCAGAACCAAATCCCCACTTATAATCCAATAAATAATAACAGTAATCCTGTCAGCGGAACTGTTAACAACCAAACACCAAGCATACACATTTTAAAATCCATTATAATGGCTACTACAGGTTATCCCAGTTTTTCTGTAAGTGGCATTGTCAATGCCGATGGAACTACAATGACAGATGTTATCCGCAATAACAAAACATTCCCTTTTTCGCTTAAGCTCTTAGATCCTTCGGAAAATTCAGCACAAAGAAGAGTCGATACCACATTAATCGCAGAAGACGGATTCCAACTTACTTTATCTGCAACTATAATTTTAAAACGCGCGCCGGGCGCCATTTCAGCCCCAGTCAGCTTTACTGCCCCAGTTGCTAATCCAAAATCCTTTTCTAAGTATGATCTTAATAGAGATGACACAGTTAATTGCAAAGATGCAAAGATTCTCATTGGACAATATGGGAAAAGAATAGCTGGTAATTCATCTGATTTAAATTTTGATGGAACAGTAGATAGCACCGACTATAACATAATTATAAGAAGCTTCACTCCGGGCGATAGTACAGTATGTGAACAATAAGCCGCAAGTATATTTCCATCTTTTTTCCATCATATTTCAAGCATTGATTCTAGTTCTTCCTTTGATATTTATTCCAAACATTTTTAATCCCTACGAATTCCCAAAATTTATATTTTTCGTAACAGCTGTATATTTATCCGTTGTATTTCTCGTTGCACACTGGTTTTTAAGGCAAAGCAGCAGGGGAATTTTCCCCAAGATAGATTTTGGCATTTTTCTTGTTTTGTGTTTTGGAATAGTCAATTTAATTTCGGATTTATTTGGAATTAATCCAACAATTTCTATTTGGGGCAATACTTTCAGACGACAAGGATTTATAACTCTTATCTGCGGAGTAGTTATTTTCTTCCTGCTTCGTTCTCCATTGCTATTCAGCAAAATGCTCTCTATTTTTAGAAAAACCGCTGTGATAAGCGCCTTATTACTTGCATTATTCACTCTTTGGCAAGTAATCCAAATTAACATATTTCATAATAATGATATTCCAACCTACAATGGAAGAATTGTCGGAACTCTGGGCAATCCAAATTTTTTAGGCGGTTACCTTGCCATGTTGCTCCCTTTTGTTTTGTGGTATCGGCAAAAAATCAACAGATTGCTGCAAATAATTATTATTTCTATCACTCTTCTGACCATTTTTTATACAGATTCGAGGGCGGCATACGCAGCTGTTTTATTTCTATTTTTAGTTTATGCCATCCGTTTCCTTTTAAAACTTCGTTTATCCAGAATCGCTGTTGTTTTTTTTCTTGTCTTATTTTTACTAGGATTATTTAAGTCTATAGACCTGCTTATTTATAAAAATATCGCATTCAATGACCCTCCGCCCATCATCAAAGAAGGGGGTTGTCCTGAAAGCTGGGCTACAAAGTACCCGCTAAAAATAATTACGGATATTCACAATGCTATACCATCCTTCAAAAGAGAAGCGCCTTGCGATAGCCGATTTTTAATATGGACTATCGGACTCGAAGCATTAAGTAAACAACCGTTTTTAGGATATGGGCAGGATAATTTCGAGCTGGCAATATCAAAAGCAAAAATGCATCGGGTTGATAATGCTCATAATATTTTTCTGGAAACTGCCGTATCCTCGGGCATTGTCGGACTTTTGTTTTATTTGTTAATTCTTTTTCATGCGTTAAGAAAAGCTAATTTTGACATAAAAATGTCGCTTCTTGCATTTATTATTGTCGGACAATTTAACCCGCTCTCTATCGCCCAACTTGCTTTATTTTGGATACTCATGGGTTTTGCGCTTGAAATTAAAAGCAAAAAGATGTTAAATATATAATTGGATGGTTAAGGTTAAAGAATTTATCAACCGGATAAAATTTTTCTTGACGGTAAATCCCAAAAGAACAAAATTTATTGGGATTATTGCTATTTTGGTTCTTCTTCCTCTCATAATCATTAGCGCTTTAACTGTCCAAAATCTTAAACAAAAAGCAAGCGAATCGGATGTGGTAAGAATAACTGACGCAAGCGGTAATCCCATTACCCAAACTTCCGATCCCAATGTCTTTATAGATATCAACCTAAGCGCTTCAACACAATGGACGCTTCCCAAATCATCAGCTAACAATAATTTAATAAAACAAGCGTACGCTGTAGGACAATCCTGCACAAGCAATAACGGAAAAGATTCCTGTCCCAAAGACGAAACTTGCAGCAATATCTCCTGCGATGAAGAAGAGTATTGCGCAGGTACATGCGAGGCTACAAAAAATCAGGACCAGCCCGCCAGCGCACCAGACAATTATTCCCAGCTTCCCGCATCAACTCCAACTCTTGCGCCAGCTATTATCGTTAACACTCCCACCCCAACGAAAAAACAAAATTCATGTTCCGATCTAGGCAATCTTTATCAATGCGCTCGCTCCTGCGATTCTCTCGGAAACGGATGGAAAGAGCAAGCATCATGGACAAATGTTTCATGCCCAGCGATAAATGGAACAAATCAGCAGTGCTGTTATTATCAGCCGACCAGCTGGATTCTAAAAACAGTGTTCATTGAAAATAAAGATACTGACGGAAGTACAGGCGGAGACAGACCTAAAGAAATTAAGGTAACTGGCGGAAAGGATATCGCTCATATTCCCTGGAAATTAAATGATCTTCTTCCCGGCCAGACAAACGCTCAAAGAACAATGCAGGTTTTTTTAGGAGGAGACGGCCAAACCATAGCCTTCACCGTAACTGTGAATTTAATTAATCCGGATAACAAAACACCCGCTGTCTCACCCGCCCCGCCTGTTCAATCGGATACGCAACCAGCTCTGGCTCCAAACGATAATCCGATCAACTATGATCTTGACAATGACGGCGCAGTCAACTGCAAAGACACAAAAATTCTTTATGATCAGATGGGAAAACAAGGATCCGATTTGTCGGCTGACTTCGACAAGGATAGAAAAATAACAGGGATTGATTTAAATGCTATTTTGAGAAATTATACTCAGGGCGATACTGCCGCCTGCGACTAGGAGTTTCCCTTATCTTTCCCTTCTGATATAATCTCTCTTAATGTTAAATATTGTTTCCGCGCCAAATCCTGTCCTTTCCCAAAAAGCCAAAGAGGTTAAAAAGACCGACAAATCTGTTTTAAAACTAATTAAAGAAATGGAAGAGACTCTGATTTCCGCAAAAGACCCGATTGGCGTTGGCTTAGCCGCTCCCCAAGTAGGCGTTTCTCTGCGAATTTTTATCACCAAACCAACTCTTAAATCCCAAATCCAAGTCTTCATTAATCCGAAAATAATCCAAACAACCAAAATTAGCCATTTAACCACTGACAGCGATCGCATGCAACAGTTAAATACCTCTTCTCCCAAAAATCCTGCGGAACCTAAAAACACTAAGCTTGAGGGCTGTCTTTCTCTTCTGAACATCTGGGGCGAAGTTAAACGCGAACCTAAAATAAAACTCCAGTATCAGCTCATAACCCATAACTCACAACTCATAACTAAAACGAGCGCGTTTTCCGGTTTTATGTCAACGATTATCCAGCATGAAATGGATCACCTTGATGGCGTTCTTTTCCCAAGAAGAGTTTTGGAACAAAAAGGAACCCTTTACAAATCCCGCAAGAATGAGAAAAATGAAGACGAGTTTGAGGAAATAGAAATATAATTTTTATCCGTGTCATCCCGAACTCGTTTCGGGATCTCCTGCCCACAGGCAGGCGTTCGATTCTATTAAACGAGATGCTAAAATCCTCCAAGAGGACTTTCCTCAGCGGAGGTGGCGCAGTTCAGCATGACAACAAGTATTAGAAAATATGAAAATTATCTTTTTTGGCTCTTCATCTTACGCTATTCCGATTCTTGAAGTTTTGCGCAAAAACTTCGATTTAAAATTGGTCTTAACCACCGAACACCCAGCTCTACAAGGCGAGGCCTTGCGGACATTGCAGCCTCCGGTTATAAATTATTGCATCACAAACAAAATCCCCTACCTCTCCGCTCACTCACTCTCCGACCCAAATCTTCAATCTTCAATCTTCAATCTTCAATCTTCGGTTGCGGTTCTTGCAGACTTTCGCTTAATTATTCCGACAAAAATCTTAAAGTTTTTCCCCTATGGAATAGTAAACATCCACCCATCCCTGCTCCCAAAATACCGCGGGCCAACTCCTGTTCAAACAGCGATATTAAACGGGGATAAAACTACAGGAGTAACGATTATCAAACTGGACAATGAAATTGATCACGGACCAATTCTCGGACAGGAAAAAGCAGAGATTTTGCCAGCAGATACTGCCGAATCTTTGTACAAAAGACTGTTTGAAATCGGAGCAAATTTATTGATCAAAGTACTTACTCCTTATCTTAAAAACAATTTAAAACCAATCGCACAAAATCACAAAGATGCAACTTTCACAAAACACCTCACCCGCCAAGACGGCTTTATCGATATATCATCTCCGCAATTAAAAATTAAAAATTTAAAGTTAAAAATTCGGGCACATTATCCATGGCCGGGAGTTTGGACCCGCCTTCGCCTAGGCTATGGCGGGCAAAGCAAAATTATAAAATTTTTACCGGAAAACAAAATCCAGGTCGAGGGCAAAAAACCAATGTCCTGCCAAGACTTTGCCAACGGGTATCCTGACGCCGCTAAAAATTTAGAATTTATAATTCAAAATTGGGATAATTAAGCTGTGGCGACTGCCGGAGCTTCGGCTTTGGGGGAAATTTCTTTTTTTACCATTTTCTTCTTCAGCATTCTTAAGCATTTTACGCAAAGCTTTACGCGCTTCATTGCCCCGTTAATTATAACGCGAGCCGGATGCAGGTTGGGCGCGAACAGCCTTTTCGTGCGGTTTTTTGCATGAGACACGTTATGTCCGTACAATACTCCCTTGTTGCAATTTGCGCATTTCATTCCAGCACTCATAAATTCTGGACGATAGAAGATTGAAAATGGAAGATAGAACTTTGAAGATGGAAGCTCGAAAATTGATTCTAACTTCTATTTTCTAGCTTCAAATATCTACTTTCTACCGTCTATCTTCTACCGTCTATCTTCTACCGTCTATCTTCTACCGTCAACAGTTTAGATATGATATCATATTGTAAATCTATAAACAATATGGACATTACTTTCGCCTTAACAACTCTTGTCATTTTGATTTTCTCAGCGATTTTGCATGAGGTTGCGCATGGATTTGTGGCGGAAAAGTTAGGCGATCCGACAGCTCGGCTCATGGGACGCTTAACTCTTGACCCCCGGAAACACATTGACCCGATGATGAGCATTGCCCTTCCTCTTATTTTGCTCCTGAGCGGATCTCCTGTTATAATCGGCGCAGCCAAACCTGTTCCGGTTGACCCGTTTAATTTGCGGGACGGCAGAAAAGATCTGGCCATCGTTTCCCTCGCCGGCCCTTTAACCAATGTCTTGATCGCTATCTTCGCCAGTCTAATTCTCAAAATTATTTCTAACTTCCAGCTTCCATCTTCAAATTCCTACCCTCTATTTTCCATCCTCTACCTTCTATTTTTGTCCGTCGTCCACCTTAATCTTCTGCTTGCGATTTTCAATCTTGTTCCCATTCCCCCATTGGATGGATCCAAAATCTTCGCACTTGTTCTTCCGGAAAAGCTGGCCAATACTTTTCTGTCTTTAGGGTCAATCGGAATGTTTATAATATTTTTTCTGCTTTTGTCAGGCGGAGAACTCTCTCTGGGAAAACTAATATTCAACCTCCTATCATTCTCTGAGAAATTGTTAGGACTGTAGAAATAAAATTCCAAGCACAAAATTACAAATCACAAATAAATTACAATTTCCCAATATCTAAATTCAAAAAGTTTTGCATTTTGAACATTTTAATTTTGATATTATTTGGAACTTGAGATTTTGAATTTGCAATTTAATTGTTCATTGACAATCTTCCCCAACTTTGTCATATTAAATTAAGATGAACTTTTTGCAAAAGCCAAGTCAGACTTGGCAAAAGTTTCGTGATTTTATTAAATCTCCCTCTCATTCAAGAACCCTAGGGCTCGTGGGAGTCCTTGCTTTTGTAGGAATAATTTCCCTGACAGTCATTGTGGCCCAGCAGCAACAGCAAACCAAACAAAGAGCAGACTTTGCGGTATGCAGCAATATTACAAATATTGAACCCTGCCCCAACGACTTTCAGCCCTACTCCTCTTGCTCTTCGAAAATCGACCAGTGCAAAATAGGCGATATCGTATATGGGTGCCGACCGCCTCAAGGCGGAGGTGGCGAAACCAATGACTAATATGAAAAACCTGAAAAAATATTTAATATTGCTAATAATACTTCCTGCAATTATAGTACTATCTTTTACTTTTACAAAAAAAACTTTAACAGTCAATGCTGAGGGTAATAAACCTTGTAATTCCTGGAACGACTACCCGAGGAGCTGCGGAAATATTGACTACTGCCAATGGAGCGATTGGCAGAAAGCCTGCATTGATAAAAGTCAGGCCGATCTTTTTTTTAGCCATATTGCAACGCTCCCTTATTGCGGAAATGGTTTATCCTGTGATTCAATAGGAAAATTTCCGGATAGTCAAGGAAATCACACATGTCCTTCTTATCAATCTACAGAATGTGTTTCTTCAAAAGAAGATTTTGGCGAACCAAAAAATAATAACGGCAAAAGCATTGTATGCTGCAAATCCTATTCTACCTGTGAATCACATCAAACCATATCGTCTTGCTCGCGTGCTGGAGACGCTGCTAGGGATAACAACGGTAATCCTCGCTGTTTATGGAGAAATTCTCAATGCGAGGATAATCCAAAATATACTCAAACTTCTGCTCCAACCTCTACCCCAACCCCAACGCCAACACAAACAGCAACACCATCTTTATATTGGACACAAATAGCTTATTGTCCTGCTCCAACCCCCACCCCAGCCTCTACCCCAACCCCCACTCCCACCCCTACTCGCACTTCACAGGAAGTGTCTGAAGAAACTGCTACGCCTGAGCTTGGCAAAGATTGCGATGCGTTTGATGAATGTCCCGGACCATTGACATGTGATAAAACAAGCTACAAATGCGTTAATCCCTCAACATTATCTCCAGAGGAAGCTCCAACCTCTACCCCCACCCCCACCCCAACAGCAACTCCGGTTCCAGGAGTTCCAACCAATACTTCAACACCGACTGCCACTCCCACTCCCACCCCAACTCCTGCTCCGGGATCGTATTTACTTGCATTATCTGTAAAAGTTGACGGAATTGGAAAAAATTCACAATCAGGAGAAAATAATAGACCAAACAGACGGAACAACAGATTGGTAACCGTAACTGTTAAATATCCAAATCGTGAAGACATTGTAAAAACAGGCAAAATTCTTTCTTACTCAACCGCAACAGGACTTTTTACAGGAACTATTGACATGGGAACAGGACTTTTAAGCAATGTTCCGGCCGAAACAATAGAGATAAAGATGGACACCATGAGAGCTTTTATACCAAAAATAACCCTAGCTCAAGGACTTAATACTTTGCCTCAAACCATCGCAAGAACAGCGCTGGACGAAGATAATAACCTTGATGTTGTTACTTACTACGAAATTCTGCGCAGCTGCTTTAACAGAAGAAGCGGATGTCAAAAATTGTCGGAAGCGGAAGCGGATATTAATGACGACGGAAAAGCAGACGGAATTGATTACAATATTTTCATAAAATCTATCATATTCATACAAAACACATAAACACCGAATTGACAAAATTGCAAAAATTATAGATGATTAAAAAAGTTAAAAGTCAAAGGTCAAAAGTTAAAATTTCAAGTAAAAATTAAAAGGTTTGGAACTTTTGACTTTTGCATTTTGAGTTTTGAATTTTGGTTTATGTCTAAACGTACTTTATTTCTTATCTTCGCGCTTTTCATAATTACCTCTGTTCTTTTGGCAGTTGCTCTTTATAAGCCTGTTCCCAAACTAATTCCGCCGACAATTATCATTAAAGAACCTGTGGCGCAAACTTCTCTTCTTTTTGGGGAACTGTCTGTTGCAGCATCATCGTCGGCAGCCAATCCAACATATTCGTTCCCCATAAATATAGAAACGAAAAAAAATAAGGTAACCGCAGTTCAGCTTGAATTGCAATATGATCCGCTGGTTTTAGCTGATGTTTCCGTTGTTCCCGGAGCGTTTTTCAAAAATCCGAATGTTCTCTTGAACCAAATCGATGCTAAAACAGGCAGAATATCTTATGCTTTTGGCGTGGGGCTGACAGACGCGGGAATTGCGGGGAAAGGAACGGCCGCAATTATTTCCTTTGAAGTTAAACCCGGAATAGAGCAAAAAACAGGTATTTTGTTTCTTCCCAAAACAAAAGTAACCGCAGAAAACATCTCCCAATCAGTACTTAAAGCCACAAACAATGCCTTATTTACGGTTGGGATTATTCCGTCAGTTGCTCCAACTTCTTTCCCAAGCGCGCAATGAAAATCGGAATTCTCGATGTTAGATGCCTTTGACATTCTTGATCTTGACATTTTTGAATATTTGAAAACTTGAAACCCATTGGTCAAAACATCAGAGAATCAAAAATTCAAAATCAAAAACATCAAGAATATCCCACTTCAAACATTCTAAGATCAACTTCAAGAAATTCTCTATTGACATCTTCGCTTCTCTTTCCTATACTAAACTTGCTCTTTGGTATTAGAGGTTGATTTAGATTTTTCTTAACAAATTCAAATCTCTTGAGGTAGTCGCCTTAGGCGACAACAAGGGCTTATTTCATTTCGCCGTGGCGGGATGAATAGCCTTCCTAATTAGTTTACTTTAGAGAAATGAAAATCAATCCTCGGTATTAAAGAGCGTATTTATTCTGCTAATTCCTAAAACGGAGTTATTTCATTTTCTCTGTTTCTTTGTGTTCGTTAACTTTGCGGCAATGTTTGCAAAATTTTTTAAGTTTTACTTTTTCCGGCGTATTCACTTTGTTACGGGTTGTAATATAATTTCTGTTTTTGCAAACAGTGCAAATAAGCGCAATTTTGACTCTTTGATCTCCTTTACTAGCCATAATATTTTCCTCCTTTCGTTGTCCCGTCAAAGCTTTAGTGACGGCGGATTTTTTTGAGCCTGGAGTGGGAATCGGACCCACACTCAAGTCATTACCAATGACTCGTTTTACCACTAAACTATCCAGGCAAATTGAGTGCTAGGTGAGGGACTCGAACCCCCGTAGGCCTTACGACCGTCTGGTCTACAGCCAGATGCAATTGCCGCTATGCGAACCTAGCCCTTCGGCTCCACTCAGGGTAAACCTTGAGCCTCCCAGTAGAATCGAACTACTGTCATATGTTTATCCCAGAAAATTCAGCC